>JANPCW010000146.1:0-2661 GCA_031431155.1 Janthinobacterium sp.
CCGGGCGATGAAGCCATTTTGGCTGCGGCGCACCGCACCGGTCTGGTTGACCTGATTCTCAGCCAGCCCCGCGGCTTGGCGCTGGAAATAACCGAAGGCGGACGCGGCGTCTCCGGCGGGCAGAAGCAGCTGATCGTCGTCACCCGCATGCTTTTGGCGCGGCCCAAGGTGTGGCTGCTCGATGAGCCGACCGGCGCGATGGACTCGGCGACCGAGGCGCGCATCGTCGACTTGCTGCGCGAACTGGCCGCCGAGGGCGTGACGCTAGTGGCGGCGACCCACAAAACCGCATTGCTACCCTTGCTTGACCGCTTGATTGTGCTGCACGGCGGGCGCGTCTTGCTGGACGGGCCGCGCGATATCGTGCTGGCGAAGCTTGCCGGTAAAGCACAACCACTGCTGGAGGTAGCCGCATGAATACCAACAAGGAAAGCGGCAGCGGGCGCGTGTTGATCTGGGGCTGCGCCATCGCGATCGGCGGTTTTTTTCTGTGGGCCAACTGGGCGCAGCTGGACCAGATCACGCGCGCCAACGGCCAGGTGATTGCCAGTGCGCGCAACCAGGTCATTCAGGTATCGGAAGGGGGCGTGCTGGCCGAACTGCCGGTGCGGGAGGGCGCCCAGATCAAGCGCGGGCAGTTGCTGGCCCGTTTCGATAAAACCAAGGCCGAATCGAGTTACCTGGAAAGCGCCGCCAAGGCAGCTGCGCTCCGGGCCAGCGTGGCGCGGCTTCATGCTGAGGTGTTTGGCGGCACGCCCAAGTTCCCGGCCCAATTGGCCCAGTACCCGGAGTTTCGGGCCAATCAGTTGGCCTTATTCAACAAGCGGCAGGGCGCCGTGCGCGAGGAAGTCACCGCACTGGAAAATTCCATGACGCTGATCATGGAGGAGCTTGACATGAACCTGCCCTTGCTCAAGACCGGCGACGTGAGCCGGTCCGAGATTCTGAAACTCAAGCGCCAGGTGATCGAAATCCAGGGTCAGATCACCAACCGGCGCAACAAGTACTTGCAAGACAGTCAAACCGACCTGGTCAAGGCCCAGGAAGACCTGGCCGGCATCCTGCAAATTGTCACGCAGCGCAAGGAACAAGTCGGCTTCACCGAGGTGCGCGCGCCGATGGATGGAATCGTGCGCAACGTGCGTTTGACCACCCTTGGTGGCGTGGCCAAGCCGGGCGAGGAGATCATGCAAATCGTGCCGTCCGACGACGACCTGATCATCGAGGCGAAAGTCAAGCCGGCCGACATCGCCTTCGTCAAGCCGGGGCTGTCGGCCGCAGTCAAGCTTGACGCCTACGACTACACGATCTACGGCAGGCTCAAGGGCAAAGTGACCTACATCAGCGCCGATACCCTCAATGAGGATGTGCGCAACAATGAGCAGCCCTATTACCGGGTGCAGATCAAGACCAGCGGACGCGACCTCGTGAGCAGGAACACCGAGCGCATCGTGATCCAGCCGGGGATGACCTGCTCGGTCGAGATCAATACCGGTCGAAAAACCGTGCTGCGCTATCTGACAAAACCGATCACGAAAACATTTGCCGAATCGATGGGCGAGCGCTGATCCTGACAAACCGATGTGGCGGCGGCGATCGGCAAATCCCTGTCCCTGGATTGACTTGAAACCTGCGCACGGTAGTTAGCCGAGCGCGCACAGGAAGCTTCTAACGGCCGCTGAGCAGGCAACCGTCAATGGCGGCGCCCCTGCGGGCTCGCGCTTTGGTATCTGTATCTCCTTTCCCTCTCTTGCTCGCCGCTTCGGCGGGTGCCGCTCATCTACTCGATCCAACTGCTAGGCCCCCATTTCCAATCGGCGTCCAGCCGCGCCCCTGCGCTCGTACCGAAGTACAGGTGTACCAGAGTCCAGTATCACTGCCCAGTGCGATCACGTATGTTTGTTAAAGGCGGATTCGCCTCCCACCGTACGTAAGAGAGTGTTGATTGCAGATGCCGGAACACGCCCAACGGAAATGTAAGAAGAAGAAACATTTTCTCGACTTTTAAAGGATTACTCAAATGGCCACCAATTCCAAACCAACCACCATGATTGATCATATTTCAAATCAAACTGGGAACATGCGCACCGCCACCAACATACCGACTGACCATGCGGTAAAGCAGGGAAAGGTTGGCGCTCAAGCGAAGCGCAAAGTAGGCGATACTGAAGACCGATTGCAGAATTCTCAGAGCGATGCCAGTGCGGCCGAAGCGGCCGGCTTCCAGGATGGAGTGATGCTTGCGCAGGCTGAAGTTGCGGCGGTTGATGCCGGAGCGAGCGCGGGCGGCGGCGCTGTAGCTGGAGCGCCTGCGGCGGGTACGCCTGCCGTAGGCGCTGGCATCTCGACAGGCATGATGGCCGGCGCGGCTGCGGTGGTCGCGGGCGTTGCTGCGGCAGCCAGTGGTGGTGGTGGCGGTGGTGGCGCAGCGGCAGTATCCGCACCGGTGGCAACCGCTCTGGCGCCAACTACCACCACAATTGCATCAGGTAAAGTGGTTACGGCGGCTGATGCTGCTGCGAAGGCCGCTGCATCGCGGGCAGCGACGACTTCCGCTATGGCTGATGATGCCACTGCTGTGACTACTGCGGCTAAGGCCGTTGCCTCGCCCGCAGCGACGACTGCGGCGGTGGCGGCTGACGCTGCTGCGGCGGCGGCAGC
>JANPCW010000147.1:0-2927 GCA_031431155.1 Janthinobacterium sp.
CATGAGCGAGCACATTGGCGCCATTTATGATCGCGTCAATGCGCATCTGGAAGCGCAGGGCATTACCAAACACATGCCTTTGAAGATCCAGAAGAGTCAGGGCATGGTCCGCGATTACATGCTGGACCGAACTGTATTTGACCGAGGTCCTGAGCGTGGCCATGGACACTTCGGCGCCGGGCCGCACTACCTTCCTGACGGGACAGTGGCGCCCGCTGGCGCTGACCATCCGTCGGCGCCGCTAGCCGCAGCGTCGGGGCGCAAGGTTGAGCGCCTGTTCGATTCGATTCTGGACATGGCTGCCAGCGCACCGGCGGCACTTGGCGGCCCGCCGCAAGGGCAGCTCCCGGGCTCGGCCCAGCCAGGCGCCAAGGCCGACGCGGACGTAGCCGGATGGCTGGGTGCAAGCGAGGTCTTGGGCGTCGCGCTGCGCAAGATTTTCGCCGGTGCTGGATTGGCCACGCAAACGACGGCGGTGCCGGACTCCAGATTATTCGATATCCTCTCGCGGCAAGCGTCCGCGCTGGCACCCCAGGCCGATGCTGGTGCGCACGAACCGGCAGCCGGAAGCAGTGTGCCGCAACGCGCCGGCGAATTGCGCAACCTTGTGCTGGCTTACAGAACCAACCTCGAGCAGTCCGCGCCCGGCACCCACGAACAGATGACGGTGGACTTGGTGGCGATGTTATTCGCGTTTATCTTGCGCGACAATCAAGTGCCGCAGGCGATGCGCGGGCAACTGGGCCGGCTTCAATTTCTGGTCCTGAAAGTGGCGCTCGCCGATAGCTCGCTGCTGGCAAATAAGGCTCATCCGGCGCGCAAGTTGATCAACAGGATAGGCTCGCTCGCTCTTGGCTTGCAGCAAGTTGATCCCGGTGGCACGCGCGTGACGCTGGCGGTATCGCGTATCGTGGATGCCTTGCTGGCCGACGGTGCCGCTAGCCCAGCACTGTTTTCCAGGCTGCACGGTGAGCTTGACGCCTACGCGGCGCGCGAATTGCGCGCCCAGGATCCGAAGCTGGCGCGCCTGGTGCAGATTGTGGAGCAGGCGCCAAGCCACGCCGCCCGCCCGCCCACCCACCTGACCCTGATGCGTAGCGCGTTGGCTGGTTTGACCATCGATCCTTATCTTCAGAATTTTCTTGAGAGCACCTGGGTGCAAGCGATCGAGCTGGCCGGGCGCACGGATCCGGAGCGCGCCAAGCAGTTCCGGTTGCTGGTGCCGGACCTGTTGTGGAGCAGCGTGCCAAAAGCAAAGGGAGAGGACCGCTCGCAATTATTCGCCCTGCTGCCAATCATCCTGAACACGATCCGTGAAGGCCTTACGCTGGTTGGCTGGGATCCTGCCCAGCAGCAAGCATTCTTGAATTGGCTGGTGGATGTACATACCAGTGCGCTGCGCGCCGTCAATGCGCCCGCAGCGACCCCCTCGCTGAGCGCCATGCATGGCCATTTCCAGTCGTTCATCGACTCGGCGCAGGCTGAACCGACGCAAGAGCCTGCCGGGAGCCGAATCTTCGACGGCAAGCAGTTTCATGCCGACCCCATCAAGACTCTCGATATCGAGGTCGATGTGCTGGACCAGATTTTCGCGCAGTCGGCTGGGGCCGGCGACGCCCCCCAGAGCCCGACTGTGTTGCGCACCGATGCGCCATTCGTGATTCGCCAGACAATTGCCGATCGGCTCGACAGCGGGATCGCGATTGGCATGCAACTCGGCGCCAAACGGCAGCTCGGGCTGCTACTGTGGTTCAGTCCGAATACGGCCAGCATTGTGCTGCGCCTGGATCAAGCTGCCAAGCTGTCGATCATCAGCGCCGCCCTGTTCCAGCGCCTGATGACCGATGGACAGCTGCGCTTTCTGGAGAAAACGCTCTTATTCGAACGCGCCGTGCAGTCATTGCTGACGTCGGCCGACCGGACCGATGGCGTGAACAACTAAACTTGCGTACGCGACAAATGTTTGAGAATGGCCCCTTCCCATTGGGTTGGAAAATCCATTTTTCAAGGTCTTGAAATACCCGAAAACCAGCCGTATATCCGGTACAGCGGATGCTCATGCAGAGATCCGCACCACCATATCGCTTCTTTATAAAGGGTATTTGTCATGCGTACATTTGATCTGGCTCCTCTCTATCGTTCCGCCATCGGCTTCGACCGCCTGGCCCATTTGCTCAACGAAGCGCAACGCGGCGACGCGCGGCCCAGTTACCCGCCTTACAACATCGAACTGGTCACCGAGGATAGCTATCGGATCGTGATGGCTCTGGCCGGGTTTGACCGCTCGGAAGTGGAGATCGTGGCCGAACGCGATTCGCTGCAGATCGTGGGCCGCAAGCAAAAGGACGCCACCGAAACGACCTACTTGCACCGCGGGATCGCGGCGCGCGATTTCGAGCAGCGATTCCAGTTGGCCAACCATGTCAAGGTGACCGGCGCCTCGTTCGAGAACGGCATGCTGACCATCGAACTGGTGCGGGAAGTGCCGGAAGCGCTGAAACCGCGCAAGATCGCCATTGCCGGGGGCACCGGCGCCAACCTGACCGGATTGGAGCGCCAGGCAGCGTAACCCGTGGAGCTGGCCGGGCAACCGGCCAGTGCGTACCCTGCTGTTGCCTGTTGTTACCTGCTGTTTCCTGCTGTTTACTTAAGTCAGCCTATCCTTGTGCTCCATATTGAATACGTGATCAACTTCATTCAATCCAGCGAACTTCATCATGCAAAACCAAACTATTCCCGGTTCCCCAGCCCTCAAGCGCCTGGCACTCGTTCTGGCCACGGTTGGCGTCGTCGGTGCCGCTGGCGCGATCGCACTCAGCCACACCAAGACGATTGCAACCGGCCCGCAGGGCGCGCCCCAGGTGGCGACCGTGGCGCCAGCCCCGCTGGCCAGCGCCGCGCCAGTCATAATCGCGCTGCCTGACTTC
>JANPCW010000148.1:0-5344 GCA_031431155.1 Janthinobacterium sp.
AGCTCATAGGTTGCCGGCAGCAGCCAGTCGCCGTGGCCGGTGCCGCCCTTGTTGGCCCATTCGCCGGTGTCGTCGAACTTGCCGACCACGCGCGGACGCTGGCCGTCGGGCAGGTTGTACAGTTCTTCCTTGAGCGCGTACTCAAGGATCTGGCGCTTTTCCTCAACCACCAGGATCTCGTCGAGACCCTTGGCGAATTCGTGCACGCCTTCCGATTCGAGCGGCCAGGTCATGCCAATTTTGTACAGGCGAATGCCGATGTCGCTCGCCGCCTGCTCGTCAATGCCCAGGTCGGCCAGCGCTTGGCGCGTGTCGAGGTAGGACTTGCCTGCGGTGATGATCCCGATCTTCGGTTTCGGGCTGTCCCAGATGATCTTGTTCAGCTTGTTCTTGCGCACGTAGGCCAGGGCCGCGTACCACTTGAAGCTGTTCATCCGCACTTCCATGTCGAGCACGGTGTCGGGCCAGCGAATATTCAGGCCGCCTTCGGGCAGCACGAAGTCGGTCGGCAGTTCGATCTGTACGCGGTCCGGGTCAAAATCGACCACGGCGCCGGACTCAATGATGTCGGTCACGCACTTCATCGACACCCACAGGCCGGTGTAGCGGCTCATGGCCCACGCATGCAGGCCGTAATCAATGTATTCCTGCACCGACGATGGGTACAGCACGGGAATGCCGCAGGCGTTCAGGATATGGTCGCTCTGGTGCGCCGTCGAGGACGATTTCGCCGCATGGTCGTCACCGGCCAGCACCAGCACCCCGCCGTGCTGGGCGCTGCCGGCATTGTTGGCATGCTTGAACACGTCGCCACAGCGGTCCACCCCGGGGCCCTTGCCGTACCACATGGCGAACACGCCGTCGTATTTGGCATCCTTGAACAAATTGGTCTGCTGGGTGCCCCAGACCGCGGTCGCGGCCAGGTCTTCGTTCACACCGGGGTGGAATTTGACGTGGTGCGCGTCCAGATGTTTCTTGGCCTTGATCGCAGTCATGTCGACGCTGGTCACGGGCGAGCCGCGGTAGCCGGTGATATAGCCGGCCGTATTCAACCCGGCTTTCAGGTCGCGCTGGCGCTGCATCATCGGCAAGCGGATCAGGGCCTGGGTGCCGGTGATGAAAGCGCGGCCGCGCTCTAGCGTGTACTTGTCGTCGAGCGAAATTTCGGCCGGCGGCTGGCCTGGCGCCAAGTGGGAAGGATCGACTGGTGCATTCATTGGGGGTCTCCGTTATTTGATGCTGTATACGCGCAAAGCTGGATTAGCTATGCGCACGCGAACGGGCGAACCTTGTGGGCTCGCCGGCGCGGATGAAGCGTGACTACGAATTTCATGATTTTACAGGTTAGCGCAGCGCTACGCGCAGCGAATTGACGCTCCGACGCTAAGCGCCAGGTGTTGTATCTTGCAGCACGCCGCGCTTGATCTGGTCCAGCTCGATCGACTCGAACAGGGCGCGAAAATTGCCTTCGCCAAAGCCCTGGTCACCTTTGCGCTGGATGATCTCGAAAAAGATCGGCCCGATCACGGTCTGTGTGAAGATCTGCAACAGCAATTCGCGTTCGCTCTGGTTGCTATGGCCGTCCACCAGGATCCGCAGGCGGCGCAGTTCTTCCAGGTTTACGCCGTGGCCCGGCAAGCGCCGGTCGATCAGCTCGTAGTAGGTGTCGATCGTGTCCTGGAACACGATGCCGGCATCGCGCATCACCTGCACCGAACGGTAGATGTCGTCGCTGCCCAGCGCAATGTGCTGGATGCCTTCGCCGTGGTACTGGTCCAGGTATTCGGCGATCTGCGACTTGTCGTCCGACGACTCGTTGATCGGGATCCGGATCTTGCCGCACGGCGAAGTCATCGCTTTCGACTTCAGGCCGGTGAGCTTGCCTTCGATGTCGAAGTAGCGCACTTCGCGAAAATTGAACAGATTCTGGTAAAACTCGGCCCATTCCTTCATGCGGCCGCGGTGCACATTGTGCGTCAGGTGATCGATGTAGGTCAGGCCATGGCCGACCGGGTTCGCGACGGCGCCCGGGATGGCCACGAAATCGACGTCGTAGATGCTGATGTCGCCAATCGCACCGATGGTTCCAAAGGGCGCGCCGCCGGCCTTGGCGCTACCCTTGCCGCGCCAGCGATCCACAAAATAGATCAGCGAATCGCCCACCCCTTTGATGGCGGGAATGTTCAATTCCATCGGACCGTTCTTGTTGTCGAAACCCCAGGCGCCCAGTTCGAGCGCGCGGTGGTAAGCGTAGGCGGCATCCTCGACCCGGATCGCGATCGCGCACACCGACTGGCCGTGCTGGCGCGCAAAACGTTGAGCGAACGAATCTTGCTCGGCATTGATGATGAAGTTGATATCGCCCTGACGGTATAGGGTCACGTCCTTGTGCCGATGGCGCGCGATGGCCGCAAAGCCCATGCGCTCGAACAGCGCACCCATGGCCTTCGGATCGGGCGCCGCATATTCAACAAACTCAAAACCGTCGGTCCCCATCGGGTTGTCCCAAGGCTGGAATTGCATCGAAGTCTCCTCATTTTTATAGCGCACAGTATAGCGCCGGCCGGCCAGCAGATAATTGCAAACAATGCCCATAAGGTGCGAATTTGCGCAATAATATTGCTTAAATCTTCAATTTAAGACGGTTATATGACCAAAATTTCACTCGATAAAACCGATCGCAAGATTCTGGCTATCCTGCAGGCCGACGGCCGGCTGTCCAATCAAGACGTGGCAGAGCAGGTCAGTCTGTCGCCATCGCCGT
Organism: Janthinobacterium sp.; assembly: GCA_031431155.1. Classification (GTDB taxonomy): domain Bacteria; phylum Pseudomonadota; class Gammaproteobacteria; order Burkholderiales; family Burkholderiaceae_D; genus JANPCW01. The sequence goes on from JANPCW010000148.1 coordinate 2,765, forward strand.
GTTTGCGGCGTATCAAGCGGCTGGAAGAGGCCGGCGTAATTCGCCAGTACGTGGCGCTGCTCGATCCGGCCAAGATAGGGCTGGGACTGCTGGCCTACGTGAACGTACGACTGGAAAAGCACAGCGACGTCGCCGCCGGCGCAACGCGCGCCCATGGCACGGCCCCCACCTCGCCGCGCGCCGACTTTGCGGTGTCGGTGGCGAATTGGCCGGAAGTGGTGGCGTGCTACGCCATGACGGGAGAAATGGATTACCTGCTAAGGGTGCACGTGGAAGACATGGAGCATTTTTCGCGCTTCATGATGGCGACCTTGCTGCGGCACCCGGCGGTACTGGACGTGAAATCCAGTTTTGCGCTGCAGCGCGTGAAGGATACGACGGCGTTGCCTATCGTGTAGGGTGGATGGGCGCCGGTGACCGGCCGCAATCGGCCGCACGCTTGCACAGAATGGCGGATTGCGGCCGGTCACCGGCGCTCATCCGCCCTACGATTTACGTCCGGGCAAGCGGTCGAACCACTTTACCGCAGCGCGCGTATTGGCCTTGACCGCGTAATCGAGGCTGGCAAACTGCTCTTGCACCGCTTCTTGCAATACTGTGCCGGGGCTGGCCGGCAACAGCGTCAAGTAGGCGTCCGCCTCACCATGGTCGCGGGAGATTTCCATCCCTGCCTTTTTTGCGATATGCATCATGGTCTGGTTCGACGACAGGCAGTGCATATACAGGGTATCGACGTCCACATTGCGGCAATGAATGGCGGCCCGTTCGAACAATTTAGTGCCGACGCCCATCCCGCGCATCGAGCGCGCTACCGACACGCCGAACTCGGCCACGCAGTCCTTGCTGGTGACCGCGCTCGGCTTGGCATCCGTGGGGGCAAACGCCAAATGGCCCACGGCGACCAGTTTGAACACCCGGTTGTAGACGCCGTACACCGAATCGCGCGCAAAATCCATGTTCTGCACGTAGGTCGTTATCAACTCGTCGGGCAGCACCGTGCCGAACCGAAGTAAGCGGTCGCTACTCTCGAGCGCGAGGAAATGTTTGAGCATTCGGCGCCGGTCGCGCTCTTCCAGCTGCTTCACGCGCACCGTCGGCTTTGGTCGTGCCGCCCCTGCCGCGAGCGGAGGGCGCCGAAACGGATTCTGTAACAGGTTCGTCAAATTCATCAGGTCTTGCCCCTTCCACATGCGTTCATAGGATAATTGTGCAGTGCACCATTGGATCCATTGTATACGATTGCATGTGACTGTCTCGAACGTTTACTCTAACGAGTTATGGCGGGGTCTTCGGCAAGGGCAGCTGACGATGGCGCATCATACGTCGTCGGGGGCGTTCACCGCCGTTTTCACAGCCGCCACCCGCGCGGCATGAATCGCTTCGGGGATGCGCGTTGGATTTTTGACCAGCCCAAGCGCGATCTTGCCCGCATTCACGCCGTGCGCAGCGGCCAGCGCGGCCTGCAAATATGCGATCTGCGGCAATGGCCGCTCGCGAAAACCATCGGCCGCGTCGCCGCGCCCGCGCATGTCGCACTCAGCGGCCAGCAGCATCTGGTGAAAACGCTCGGGCTTGCGGAACGCATCGCAGCGTTCGAACAGGGTCACGATGGTATTGGCGCGCAAACTGAGCGCCCGCGCCACATTGCCGTGCTCGCGCGCGGTCATGAGCGCCAGGTCGCGGCATTCGTTGGGCACTTTCAGGCGCTGGCACAGCGCCCCGATCAGCGCCACCCCCTCGGCTTCGTGTCCGTGATGGGCCGGCCAGCGATCGGGCGGCGTCACGCCCTTGCCCAGGTCGTGCATCAGTGCCGCAAAGCGCACTGGCAGCGTGCACGTGGCGCCGCGCCAAGCCGCGTAATCGATCACCAGCATCAGGTGGATCCCGGTATCGACTTCAGGGTGGTGCAGCGGGGGCTGCGGCACGCCCCACAATGCGTCCAGCTCGGGCATGATGCGGGCCAGCGCGCCGCACTCGCGCAGCACCGTGAACATGCGCGACGGGGTGGCCTCCATCAGGCCGCGCGCCAGTTCCTGCCACACGCGCTCCGGTACCAGCGCGTCGATCTCGCCGTTGGCCACCATCTGCCGCATCAGCGCGCCGGTTTCGGGCGCCACCCTAAAATCGGCGAAGCGCGCCGCAAAGCGCGCCAGCCGCAGGATGCGCACCGGGTCCTCGCCAAACGCGGTCGAGACGTGCCGGAACACGCGTTGCTCAATATCGCGCAGCCCGCCGAACGGGTCGATCAGGGTCCCGTCTTCGGCCTTGGCGATGGCGTTGACGGTCAGGTCGCGCCGGATCAGATCCTGCTCCAAGGTGACTTCGGGCGCGGTATGGAACACGAAGCCGTGATAGCCGGGCGCGGTCTTGCGCTCGGTGCGGGCCAGCGCATATTCTTCGTGCGTGACAGGATGCAGGAACACCGGAAAGTCTTTGCCCACGGGCCGGTATCCACGGCCAACCATCTGCTCCGGCGTCGCGCCCACCACCACGTAGTCGCGGTCCTTGACCGGCAGTCCGAGCAATTCATCGCGCACCGCGCCGCCCACCACATAGGTCTTCATCCGGGGCGCGCCGCTC
>JANPCW010000149.1:0-1553 GCA_031431155.1 Janthinobacterium sp.
CTCAAGGGCGCCATGCAAGAGCTGCAGGTCGGTAACCCGGACCGGCTGGCCACCGATATCGGCCCCGTGATCGACGCCGAAGCGCAACAGAACCTGCTGCGGCATATCGAGAAAATGAAAACCAGCGCGATCGGCCATTTCGCCCTCGACCTCGCTGGCAACGATGGTGTCAAGGCCGGCACCTTCGTGGCGCCGACCGTGCTCGAGATCGGCTCCCTGTCGGAATTGACGCACGAAGTGTTCGGACCGGTATTGCACATTATTCGTTACCGGCGCGCCGATCTGGCGCAGTTGATCGACTCCATCAATGCCAGCGGTTTCGGATTGACGCTGGGGATTCATTCGCGGATCGACGAGACCATCGATTTCATCTCATCGCGCGCCCACGTTGGCAACATTTACGTGAACCGCAACATCGTAGGCGCCGTAGTGGGCGTGCAGCCTTTCGGCGGCGAGGGCAAGTCCGGTACCGGCCCTAAAGCGGGCGGCCCGCTCTACCTGAAGCGCCTGCAGCGCGGCACGGCGTCGGTGCCCGAGCACGAACGGCAGGCCAGCGCTGGTCTCGATGCCTTGCTGGCATGGGCCAAGACCCACGGCCATCAGCGCGTGGTCACGCTGGCCGAACAGTACATGCGCACTACGCTGGTCGGCAGCACGCTCACCTTGCCCGGTCCGACCGGTGAGCGCAACACGCTCACGTTCGCCGCGCGCGGCACGATTCTATGCGCCGCTTCCGATATCGGCGTCTTGCTCAATCAACTCGCTGCGGTGCTGGCCACCGGCAACCAAGCCGTGGTTTTGGCGCGTTCGCGCGCGTTGATCCCGGATGGATTGCCGCCGGCAGTGAAGAAGCTGATCCAGTGGGTCGACAGCGTCGATGCCTGTGCCAGCCAATTCCAGATCGCACTGGTGGAAACCGCGCTTGCCAACGGCCTGCGTCCGGTGCTTGCAGCCCGGCCCGGGGCGCTGGTGGGCTTGATCGAAACGACGGAAGAGGGTGCCATCCCGCTGTGGCGCCTGGTCGCGGAACGGGCACTTTGCATCAACACGACTGCAGCCGGAGGCAATGCCAGTTTGATGACATTGGGCGTGTGAGATTGGAGTAATATTGACTCCAATTGTGCTAAGTTTTAAGCGCCAGTCCAACTCGGGCTGGCGCCAATGCCGCAGTCATCTTGGAGGATGAAAAAATGTTAGTAGGCGTTCCAAAAGAGATCAAAAATAATGAATACCGGGTTGGCTTGACGCCCTCATCGGTGCGCGAATTGACCTTGCACGGCCATCAAGTACTCGTGCAGAAAAACGCAGGCGCCGAAATCGGTCTGTCGGACCAGCAATACGAAGCGGCAGGGGCCAGCATCGTCGACAGCGCAAGCGAGATTTTTGCGCGCGCCGACATGATCGTCAAGGTGAAGGAACCCCAGCCGGAAGAATGCGCCATGCTCAGAAACGCGCAGATCCTCTACACCTACTTGCACCTGGCGCCAGACCCTGAGCAAACTGCCGCGCTGATCAAATCGGGGGCGGTCTGCATCGCCTACGAAACCATCACC
>JANPCW010000150.1:0-8232 GCA_031431155.1 Janthinobacterium sp.
TGAATCCAACCTTTCTGATCCTTGATGATAACGAAGTGTTCGCAGCAACGCTGGCGCGCTCCCTTGTCCGCCGGGGCTTCGAGGCCACCGTCGTGCACAGTGGCGAACAGGCGTTGCAGGCCGCCCTGGCGACCGCTTTCGACTATGTGACGATTGACCTGCATCTGGCCGGTGACTCCGGCCTGCAATGGATCGGCCGCTTGCGCCAGGCATTGCCGCTGGCGCGGATGCTGGTGCTGACCGGCTATGCGAGTATTGCCACCACGGTGCAGGCGGTCAAGCTCGGCGCCGACGATTACCTGGCAAAACCGGTCAACCTCGATTCGATTCTGTCTGCATTGAAGTACCAGGCAGGCAGCGGAGCGACGCTGCAGCCGACGCTGACGCCAGCGCCGGTGCCACTGACGGTGGATCGGCTGGAGTGGGAACACATCCAGCGAGTGCTGGCCGAGCATGCGGGCAATATATCGTCGACTGCGCGCGCGCTGAACATGCACAGGAGAACGCTGCAGCGCAAGCTGGGCAAGAAACCGGTGCTGAAATAAGCGCTTGCCCACTGATTGGATTGCTTGGATTGCGCCGGCGGTACCGGATTCAATTGCGCGACCGAGGTCGAATCAAAGCGATATTATGAGATAAATGATACTGTTTCCCGACTCAATCAGATCGAAAGGCCAGTCGCCATGGTTTCCGAAGCCCCGGACCGCAAGGTCAATACCGACCAAAAAATCGAAAATGACGGCGCGAAACGCTTGCCGCACGAGCGCGACGAAGCGCCCGATGGACAAGACATCAAGGTGCGCGACGACATGAAGCAGGCTGCCACCGATCTCGCGCGCGGCCTGGTCGACACCGACCTGCACGGCACGCCGGGCGTCGAGAAAGTGGTGCAGGCCAACCAGCCCTCAAAAGGCAAGAAATGAACCAGGCCGCGCAGCGCTGCGCGTTGATCGGTTTGTCTGTCATCAGCTTGTCGGCACTCGGGCAGAGTTCGCCGGCGGCGATGCCAGCGGGCTTCGGGCCCAATCCGCTGCTGCCTGAACCAAACATGGCGCTGCTGCCAACAGTCAATATTGCGCCCGCCGTGGGCTGGCAGTCCGGCGAAAAACCAATCGCGGCAGAGGGCTTGAGCGTCAGCGCCTACGCCCGCGACCTTGATCATCCACGCTCGATCTACGTGCTGCCAAATGGCGATGTGCTGGTGGCCGAGACCAATGCGCCGCCCAAACCCGACGACAACAAGGGCATCAAGGGCGCGTTCATGAAGCAGGTGATGAAGCAGGCCGGTGCCGGCGTGCAGTCGGCCAACCGCATCATGCTGTTGCGCGGCATCGATGCGAACGGGATTGCCAAGGTCCGCACCACCTTCCTGCAGGGGCTCAATTCGCCATACGGCATGGCGCTGGTGGGCAACGAGTTGTACGTGGCGAATGCCGACGCCCTGGTGAAGTTCCCCTACAAGCCAGGCCAAACCAGCATCTCCGCGCCGGCCGTGAAGGTGATCGATCTGCCGGGCGGCCCGATCAACCATCACTGGACCAAAAATCTGATTGCCAGTGCCGATGGCACGCGCCTGTACGTGTCGGTAGGCTCGAACAGCAATGTGGGCGAGCGCGGCATCGAGCAGGAAACGGGGCGCGCGGCGATCTGGGAAATCGAGCGCGCCAGCGGCAAGGCGCGCACCTTCGCCACCGGTCTGCGCAACCCGGTCGGGATGGCGTGGCAGCCGCAAAGCGGGGTGCTGTGGACCAGCGTCAACGAGCGCGATGAACTGGGCAACGACCTGGTCCCCGACTACATGACGTCGGTGCAAGAGGGCCGCTTCTACGGCTGGCCGTACAGCTACTATGGCCAGCACGTCGATGTGCGCGTCAAACCGCAGCGTCCCGACCTGGTGACCAAGGCAGTGGTGCCCGACTATGCGCTGGGCGCGCACACGGCATCGCTCGGCCTCACGTTTTATGACAGCAAGCTGTTGCCGGCCAGTTATAAGGGCGGCGCCTTCGTCGGCCAGCACGGCTCATGGAACCGTAAACCGCATGCCGGCTACAAGGTAATTTATGTGCCATTTTCCAACGGCATGCCGTCCGGGCCGCCGCAAGACGTGCTGGCCGGATTTCTTAGCGCCGACGGCAAGGCCTTCGGCCGCCCGGTCGGCGTGGCGGTCGATAAGGCCGGCGCCCTTTTGGTGGCCGACGACGTGGGAAACATCGTCTGGCGCGTGACGCCGGCCGCCAAATAAGGCGGGCGTTGCGCTAATTCACCCCGCTCATCCATCCTCAACTCAACAGGAGTTCATCATGTCCAGCACACGCACGGGATCGGCCGTTTGGAGCGGCGCACTGAAAGACGGCACGGGCGCCATTTCCACCCAGAGTGGCGTGCTCAAGAATGCCCCGTACGGCTTTCGCGCGCGCTTTGAAGATGGCCCGGGCACCAATCCCGAGGAATTGCTGGGGGCGGCCCACGCCGGCTGTTTCACGATGGCATTGTCGCTCCAGTTGGGGGAAGCCGGGATGACGGCAAGCAAGCTGGCGACGACGGCCACGGTGACGCTGGACAAGGTCAACAATGAATTTACCATCACGGCCGTCCATCTGGATCTGGTGGCAACGATTCCGGGCGCAACCGAGGAAGCGTTCAACGCGGCGGCCTTGAAGGCAAAGAACGGCTGCCCCGTATCGAAGCTGTTCAATGCCAAGATCACGCTGACGGCGCGGCTCGACAACTAATGCGGCGCGCTGGCCGAACCGCTATCTCGCATGTTGGCGCCGGAACGCGCCCGGCGCACATCCGACTTCGCGTTTGAAAAATTTGACGAAATTGGTGGCCTCGTCAAAGCCGATTTGATCGCCAATGCGCGCGATCGGCAGGGCCGTCTGAGACAATAGCCGTTTGGCCTCCAGATTGATCCTGGCGTCGATGTAGGCTTTGGCCTTCACGCCCGCGCCATCCATGCTGGCCCGGGTCAGGCTTTTTTCGGAACAGCCGAGCTGTTTTGCATAGGCGGCAACCTGGTGCTGGATCGAAAAGCGCGTTTCAAGAAGCTGCTGAAAGCGCTTGAAGCGCTGCAAGCTGAGCACCGAGGCGGCGCCGCTCGCCGCCTGCCGCCGGTGACCAAGGTGAAGTCGCAACAGCAGCGCATACAGTTGATGGCGCAACAGCGCATGCAGTTCGGCTGACGCGGCGCCCATGGCCGCATCCCTATCCATCTGCACGATACATGCAAGCGCTGCACGCAGCTCGTCTCGGCTCAGTTGCAGGTGGGTCGGCAAGCTGTCCAGACTGCCATGGACTTTCACATCATCGGCCAGCGCCAAGCTCCCCAGCGCGAGCAAGAATTCCGGCCGGAATATCACCAGCCAACCGGCCCATTGCGTCGTGACATCGAATTGCTGGACCTGCGCCGGACGCAGCGTCATCAGGGACCCGGGACGGCAAGCGACCGGCTCGAAATCGACCGTGTGCGTAAAGCTTCCCTCTGTGACGCAAATGAGCATGTGGAAGTCGATGCGCTGGGTTAAACCCAGGTATTCGTCGGCCATGCGGCGCCTCAGTTCGGCGACGGAAAATACTTCCAGGTCGAGCTGATAGGCCTCGGCCGGCACATAGCGCACCGTTTGAATGCTGGCCCGTCGCTTCTGCGCCATCGTTGGAATGTCCATAATCTACCATTAGTTTGCGGGTACCTACCTCTACATCCTAAGCGATATAGATCAAAATTACCACGTTCCTACCTTGCTTGGCAACGTGAACCAAAGATCCAGCCACCGGAAATAATGAGCATGACACCTCGATTCACCCTGCTTCGCTCAGCGGGCAGCATAGCGTTTGGCGCGCTTTTGCTGGTCGCCTGCGCCGGAACCGCACCCCCCACAATGGAGCAACAAATGTCGCAAAATCCGAAACAACGCGTAACGGCTCTACTGAAAAGTATCGAAACCGGCGATCCAGCGCCCGCTGCGTACATCAACCCGAACAAGTATATCCAGCACAATCTGGCGGTCGCCGACGGTCTGGCCGGCTTTGGCGCATTGCTGCGGCAACTACCCAAAGGCAGCGCAAAGGTCAACACGGTGCGCGTATTCCAGGACGGCGACTTGGTGTTCGCCCATTCCGATTACAACTTCTTCGGCCCGAAAATCGGCTTTGACATTTTCCGGATTGAAGACGGCAAGCTTGTCGAGCACTGGGACAACCTTCAGGAAAAGCCGGCCGCGCTCAACCCGAGCGGCCACACGATGACGGACGGCCCCTCCGAGGTGACCGACCTGGACCGGACCGACGCCAACAAGGCACGCGTGCGCGGATTCGTGGACGACATTCTGGTCAACGGCCGGATGGAGCGCTTGGCCGGCTATTTTGATGGCGACCACTATGTCCAGCACAATCCGAAGATCGGCGACAAGTTGTCCGGCTTGGGCCTTGCATTGGAAGCGATGGCAAAACAGGGCATCACGATGAAGTATGAGCGGATCCACAAGGTGCTGGGCGAAGGCAACTTCGTGCTGGTGGTCAGTGAAGGTCGGTTCGGCGGCAAGCATTCCTCGTTTTTTGACTTGTTCCGCGTCAAGGATAACAAGATCGCCGAACACTGGGACACCGTGCAAACCATCGCGCCGCAGGCGGAATGGAAAAATGCAAACGGAAAGTTCTAAGGGCAGGCACTAACCGGACGCTGGACCGGCGGCGCGCCGCCTGGCCCCCCCTTGCCGCTTCGTTGCACAGCATCGACCCGGCAAGGAAGCGCCGCAGCGCTTAAAATCGTAGTTTTATCATAACGGGGAATGCCATGCGCATATTGCATACCATGTTGCGGGTCGGCGAGCTCCAGCGCTCGATCGACTTTTACACCAAGGTGCTGGGCATGAAGCTGCAGCGCGTAAACGACAATCCGGAATACAAGTACACGCTGGCGTTCGTCGGATTCGGCAGCAACCCGGATCACGCCGAGCTCGAACTGACCTATAACTACGGCGTCGATCACTACGAGATGGGCAGCGCTTACGGCCACCTGGCCATTTCCGCGCCCGATGTGGCCCAGGCTTGCCGCGACGTCAAGGCCGCCGGCGGCACCGTCTCGCGCGAAGCGGGCCCGGTCAAGGGCGGCAGCACGGTGATCGCGTTTGTGACGGATCCGGACGGCTATAAGATCGAGCTGATCGAGCGCAAGCCCGGTCAGCCGGGTGCCGGCTTATAATCCAGCCCCATTATTTCACCAGCAGATCGTTGATCGGCACCAGATCCGCTTCCTTCAAGGTGCCGGCGGCGGACTTCAGGCGCAGGCCATTGACGATGGTGTCGTAGCGCGCTTTCGACAAATCCTTGCGGGTCGAAAACAATTGCTTCTGGGCGTTCAGCACGTCGATATTGATGCGCACGCCGACCTGGTAACCGAGCTTGTTCGATTCCAGCGCCGACTGGCTCGACACCTCCGCCGCTTCTAGCGCCTTCACTTGCGCCAGGCCGCTATTGACACCCAGATAGGACTGGCGCGCGCCTTGGGCGGCGTTACGCTTGGCCGTTTCCAGGTCGTTGCGGGCCTTGTCTTCCAGCGCGATCGATTCACGCACGCGGCTGGTGACGGCGAAGCCATTGAAGATAGGCACGTTCCAGCTGATGCCGATCGAGTTCGAATTGGTGGTGCCCCCCCCCAAGGTGCTGGTTCCGCCATTCGAGCGGCGCGCATTGGCCAGCAGATCGACCGTCGGATAGTGCCCGGCACGGTTGCGTTCGATGTCGCGCTTGGCCGATTCGAGGTTCAACTGGGCCCCGATCACGCCGTAATTTTGCTGCTCGGCCGAGGCCACCCACGGATCGATCACGGCCGGATTGGGAGTGGCAATCGACACGCCCGGCCTAAGCGTCGCCAGCGCGCCCGGTTCGCGTCCGATGATGGTTTGCAGCGCGGTGCGCTTGTTTTCCAGATCGTTCAATGCAGCAAATTCCTGCGCCGCAACCAAATCGAAGGCCGCCTGCGCTTCATGGGTATCGGTAATGGTCTGGGTGCCGACTTCGAAGTTGCGCTTGGCCGAGGCCAGCTGCTCGGTGGTTGCCACTTTTTGCGACTGAGTCGAGGCCAGGGTATCCTGCGCGGCCAGCACGTCGAAATAGGCTTGCGCGACGCGCGTGATCAAGTCCTGCTGGGCCTGCCCAAACGCGGCCTCGGAAGCGGCTTGCGCCAGTTTGCTCTGTTCGTATTGCTGCCAGTTGGCCCACCGGAACAGCGGTTGCGACAACGACAAGGTGTAGACATTGCTGTTGCCGCTAGTGCGGCCTTGCGACGGCGCGATGTCCGGCGTGAATTCAATGCTGTCGCGGCTATTGCTGCCCGACAGCCCAATGGTTGGCAATAACCCCGCACGGCCCTGCGGCACGCGCTCCTTACCGACGGCCAGCGCAGCGCGCGCGCTGCCGTATTGCGCATCGTTGGCCAGTGCCTGCCGGTAGACTTGGACCAGGTCAACCGCCTGTACCTCGAGCGAGAGAAAGGCAGTGGCGATCAGCATGGCAATAAGGGGTTTCTGCATTGCATTCTCCGTTGGAGTCGTCAAAAAAAGAGTAGAAAATGATAACGCGTAGGGCGGATGAGCGCAGCGTTATCCGCCAATCTATGCAAACGTACGGCGGATTGCGACCGGTGCTCATCCGCCCTATAGCGACAGCCTGCAATTACAATTTAAGATGCGTCACACGTGACGCACTAGTACTTCGGCATCGCGCTATCCACCTGGACCGCCCAGGCGTGCATGCCGCCCGTCAAATTCGTTACCTTGCCAAACCCGTTCCGCTCCAAAAAAGCCGCGACCTGCATGCTGCGCGCGCCATGATGGCAAATGCAGACAATGGCGGCCTCGTCATCGAGCTCGTCGATGCGGGCCGGCACCGTATTCATGGGCATCAGATTGGCATCGTCCAGATGGCAAATCCCATATTCCCAGTCTTCGCGCACATCGAGCAACAGCGGGCGCGCGCGGGTTGGGTCGGCCAGCCAATCGGCCAACTCGCGGGCGCTTACATGTTCCATTGCGTGCTCCCGATCCGGCTAAAACTTGAATTGCGACGGCGTCACGGCGTCGATCAGCGGTTTGACGTCGGTCTCAAACAGCTTGACCGTGTCGTACGCGGTATCGGACACGCGGGTGATGATATGGGCTGTCATGAGCGGAGACTCGCCGATGATCGCGGCGATGCGCCCGCCCACTTTAATCTGCGCCAGGAACGCTTCCGGCAACACCGGCAGCGAGCCGGAAATGACGATCACGTCGAACGGCGCGCCGGTGGCCCACCCTTTTGCGCCGTTGCCCAGTTCGACCGTGACATTAGCGACACCATACTGCGCCAGATTCTTTTCGGCCAGCACTTTCAGTTCAGGCAAGATTTCAACGCTCGTCACGTGCCGGCCTTTGTGGGCCAGCAAGGCCGCCATGTAACCGGAGCCGGTGCCTATTTCCAGCACATTTTCGTGCTTTTTCAAGCCAACTTCCTGCAACAGACGCGCTTCCAGCTTGGGCGTAAGCATGTTTTGGCCACAAGGCAGCGGGATTTCGGTATCCACGAAGGCCAGATTCTTATAGGCGGCCGGCACGAAATCCTCGCGCTTGACCACGACCAGCAGATCCAGCACGTCCTGGTCCAGCACGTCCCAGGGACGGATTTGCTGTTCGATCATGTTGAAGCGGGCTTGTTCGATATTCATGTTGGGGCTCGGTGTAAAAAATGATAATCCGGCATTTTATCGTTGAACGGGCTTAAAACCCACATCTTGACGATAACTTCCGTGAGACCGCCTGAAAATGCGACAGTCTGCACTTTGGAGGCAATGAACGCCCGAAAACGGCGACCTGATGCACGGATCGGCGCTCACGGCTGCGCAACGGGCGCTGCGGGTGGCATCAAACCGTGCAGCGCCAGGTCGATGAAGGCGTCGATATAGGCGCGCGGGTCGATCCGTTCGTTTTGGCACGGCCCGAAGGAATGCATCCACAACATCAGCATCAGGATGGGCGCGGTCAGCACGCGAGTCATCATTTCCGGCTCCACGGCCCGGAATTCGCCGCGCGCGATGGCGCGTTCAAGCATGCGGGTGATCATCGCATTGCCGCGGGCAATGACTTCGTCGTTGTAAAACTGCGCCAGCTCCGGGAAGTTTCCACACTCGGCCATCATCAGCTTGATGATGCCCGACAGCTTGGTGGCGCCGATGGCATCCCACCAGCCGGTCAGCAGGGC
>JANPCW010000151.1:0-8043 GCA_031431155.1 Janthinobacterium sp.
GCGGCGGTGATCAATTTCACGCGCTCGCTGGCCGGCGAGTGGGGCCGTTTCGGCATCACGGTCAATGCAGTGGCGCCTGGCTTTTTTCCATCGAAGATGACCAAGGGCGTGCTCGACCGGTTGGGCGTGGAGGCAATGGCCAAAGGTGCGCCGCTCGGGCGCATCGGCGACGATGAAGACCTGAAGGGCGCTACGGTGCTGTTCGCGTCCGACGCCGGTAAGCACATTACCGGTCAGACGCTGGCCGTCGATGGTGGCGTGTCGGCAGTGGTTTGAACGGAGTCATTATGAATACCTACCAACGCATCGTGCTGGCATCGCGTCCGCGCGGTGAAGTGCAAGAGAGCAATTTTCGGCTGGAGCAAGTGCCGGTGCCGGAAATCACGGACGGCGAAGTCTTGGTGCGCAACCATTACCTCTCGGTGGATCCCTACATGCGCGGACGCATGAGCGAGGCCAAGAGCTACGCCCCCCCGCAAGCGCTCAATGAAACCATGATAGGCGCCACGGCCGGCCAGGTGCTCGCCTCGAAGCACCCGCGCTTCGCCGTGGGCGACTTTGTGACGGGGATGCTGGGCTGGGCCGAGATGGGTGTTTCCGATGGCGCGCTGCTTAGAAAAGTCGATACCAGCCGGATTCCCTTGTCGGCCTACCTCGGGGTGGCCGGCATGCCCGGCATGACGGCCTGGTATGGCATGAACCAGATTATGCAACCGAAGGAAGGCGAAACGGTCGTGGTGTCGGCCGCCAGCGGCGCCGTTGGCAGCGCCGTCGGCCAACTGGCGAAATTGCGCGGCTGCCGCGCGGTCGGGATTGCCGGTGGCCCGGAAAAATGCGAGTACGTCGTCGACCAGCTCGGTTTCGACGGCTGCGTCGATTACAAGGCGGGCAACTTGAAGGCGGATCTGGCGGCGGCCACGCCCAATGGCGTTGACGCCGTGTTTGAAAATGTGGGCGGCGAAGTGTTCGATACCACGCTGGGCCGGATGAATCCGTTTGGCCGAATCGCGCTGTGCGGTTTGATCGCCGGCTATAGCGGCCAGGAAGCGCCGATCAAGAATCTGAAGTCTTTCCTGATCAACCGCCTGACGCTGCGTGGTTTTATTGTGACCGAACACATGGACGTGTGGCCGCAAGGGCTGGCTGAACTGGGCCAGCTGGTGGCGAGCGGCAAGCTGAAATACCGCGAGTCGATCGCAGCGGAGCTCGCGGCGGCGCCGCAAGCGTTTATTGGACTGCTTAAGGGCAGAAACTTTGGCAAACAACTGGTAAAACTCATCTAATGAAAATATTCAAAGACAAGGTCGTCGTGATCACGGGCGGCGCAAGCGGGTTGGGACGAGAATTTGCCAATGTGGCAGCGAAACTGGGCATGAAGCTGGTGTTGGCCGACGTCCAGCAGGACGCGCTCGACCAGGCCAGGCTTGAACTCGAAGGGCGGGGCGCAGCCGTGCTGGCCATGCTGTGCGACGTGCGCAGCGGCGAGCAGGTCCAAGCGCTGGCCGACGCCACCATGGAAAAATTCGGCGCAGTCCACCTGTTGTTTAACAACGCCGGGGTCGGCTCAGGCGGGCTGATCTGGGAAAACACGGAAGCGGACTGGGAATGGGTGCTGGGCGTGAACCTGTGGGGCGTGATTCACGGCGTGCGCATTTTCACCAAGCTGATGCTCGAATGCGCCCTCAAGGATGCTTCCTATGAAGGCCACATCGTCAACACTGCCTCGATGGCCGGCCTGTTGAACGCGCCGACCATGGGCGTCTACAATGTCTCGAAACACGCCGTGGTATCGCTGTCGGAAACCTTGTACCAGGATTTGCAGCTGGTGGAAGCTCCAATCGGCGCGTCGGTGCTGTGCCCGTATTTCGTGCCGACCGGCATTTCCCAATCGCACCGCAACCGCCCTGACGATGTGCGCATGATGGAGGCCCCGACCGCCAGCCAGCGCGCGGCCCAGTCAATGACGGTCAAGGCGGTCGAGTCGGGCAAGGTATCGGCCGCGCAAGTGGCGCAGATGACGTTCGATGCGATCCGGCAAGGCCAGTTCTATATCTACTCGCATCCAGAAGCCCTGGGAACGGTGCGCGAGCGCATGGAAGAAATCGTTACCCAGCACAACCCTGGCGACCCGTACAAGGCCACGCCCCAAGTAAGAGAACGTCTGCGTGAAAAGATGAAGGCGGTTGCTTCCGAATCCTAGTTCCGCGCGTCAAAGGTCGATAATTGCAGGGAGGGCGGATGAGCGAAGCGTTATCCGCCGTATGCTCGCACAGATTGGTGGATTGCGGCCGGTCACCGGCGCTCGTCGGCCGTACGGGCTTACAAGATGCAATCCATTTTGACGCTCTATAGCGTGCTCGTGAGACAATCCTTGCTCTTGGGCATTTGGTACAGATTGGATCACGGTGGAAGAGCAACACGCATTACCTTATTTACGTGAGACGCTGCTGTTTCTCGCGCTAGCCGGGATCTTCATTCCCCTATTGCAGCGCCTGCGCGTGAATCAAGTGCTGGGATTTCTGGCCGTCGGCGCGCTGTTCGGCCCGTTCGGTTTTGGTTTGTGGGCATCGAGTTACCCATGGCTCAGCTATTTCTCCTTCATGCGCGTCGAGCAGGTGGCCGGGCTGGCTGAGCTGGGTGTGATGTTCCTGATGTTCATGATTGGGCTGGAACTATCGACCGAGCGCCTGTGGGCGATGCGGCGCTGGGTATTCGGGGCCGGCGTGGCGCAGGTCGGCGTGAGCGCCTGTCTGATTGGCGGCGCCGCCTATCTGCTCGGCCTGCGCCTTGACGCGGCGATCGTGCTCGGCTGCGTCCTGTCCTTATCCTCGACGGCCGTGGTGATGCAGCTGTTCAACGAACAGCGCGCGCTGCATACGCCGATGGGGCAGGCGGGATTCTCTATCCTGATGCTGCAGGATTTGGCGGTAGTGCCTTTGTTTATCCTGATCGGCGTGCTGGCCGGCGGCAAGAGCGATGGCTTGCTGTCCTTGCTCGGCTTCTCGATGCTCAAATCGGCGGCGGCCATCGTCCTCATTTACCTGCTTGGGCGACGCGTGATCCGTCCCTTGTTCCAATTTTTCGTCAGAAAACGTCAACCCGACGTGTTCATGGCCCTCACCTTGTTGAGCACATTGGGCATTGCAGGCATGACTGCCGCGGCCGGCCTGTCGATGGCACTGGGCGCGCTGCTGGCCGGCCTGCTGCTGGCGGAAACCGAATTCCGGCACGAGGTGGAAGTGACGATCGAGCCGTTCAAGGGCTTGCTGATGGGACTGTTTTTCATGTCGGTCGGCATGCAGATCGATATGCGTGAAATCGCCAGGTCGCCGGCCATGATTGCGCTGGCCGTGCTGGCCCTGTTTTCCATCAAGACCTTGGTGATCAGCGTGATCTTCCGGATCGGCGGCTTCCACTGGGGCCGCGCCGTCGAGTCGGGCATGCTGCTGGGGCAGGGCGGCGAGTTCGCCTTCATTGTCGTCGCCTACGCGCTTAGCACGCAATTGATCGAGGCACCGGTGGCGCAGTTCGTGATGCTGGTGGTAGGGCTGAGCCTGTTCGCCACGCCGGCCCTGGCCAAGGCGGGACGCGGGTTCGGCAACTGGTGGGAGCAGCGCTTTCATGAGCAGGTAGGCGATCTGTCAAATGGCGCAGCGGCGCCGCTCGACAGTCAGGTCGTGATCGCCGGCTTCGGCCGGGTTGGGCAACTGCTGGCCAAAATCTTGCAGGAACAGGGCATACCCTACGTGGCCATCGAAAACGACGCAAGGCTGGTGACGACCTTGCACCCGCTCGGTGTCCCGGTCTATTTCGGTGATGCATCGCGCGCGGAATTGCTGCATAAGGTCAATGCCGGGAGCGCGGCCGCGGTCGTGTTGACGATGGATCACCCGTCCTCGGTGCTGCACGCGGTCAAGACGATACGGCGCGAGTATCCGCAGTTGCCGGTGTATGCGCGGGCCCGCGACGAAAAGCATGCGCTGGCCCTGATGCACGCCGGCGCCACCCTGGTGGTTCCCGAAACGCTGGAATCGGGCCTGCAATTGTCGGCCACCGTGTTGCAGACGCTCGGTTTTGCCGAGGCGCGTGCATTCGAACTGGTGCACGATGAGCGGGAACTGCGCATCGCCGGCCTGCAGGTGCACGGGCACCTGTAAGCGCCAGCCCATGCGACAATTAGACAATCACACTCCTCGTACCCACTGCTCCTTGAACATGACGCCAAATCAAACAATCGACATCAAAGTAAGCGACTGGACTACGCTGCGCGCCGACGCGCAGGCAATCCGGCTGGAAGTATTCGTTCAGGAACAGAACGTGCCGGCCGAGCTCGAAATGGACGATATGGATGCGCTTTGCCTGCACGCAGTGGCGTACGATGCGGCGGGAATGGCGCTCGGTACCGGGCGTTTGTTGCCGGATGGTCATATCGGCCGAATGGCCGTGCGCAAGGTAGCGCGCGGCAGCGGGATTGGCGGTGCACTATTGCATGCTTTGATTGCGCGCGCGCGGGCGCGCGGAGATGATCATGTCGCCTTGAACGCGCAAACCCATGCCGAACCATTTTATACAGGGCACGGATTTTCGCGGGACGGCGCCGAATTTTATGAGGCCGGGATCGCCCACATTCGGATGCAATTGGTGTTCAATTGACGGTGAGCAAAGGGCAAGCCAAGCTGCTAAGCCGATTTGGAGATTTACCCGTTACGCAATAACCAGCTCATGCAACTGGGCCGGCGCTTCGGCATACACTTTGACGACGGTTGAAGTGCGGGTGCCGTAAGTCGGCGTTTCGATGCAAATGGCCGACAGGGCGCGTTCCAGGTCGAGCGCCACACCGGTCTCGGGCAGCCGCGCATCGGACGCGCGGGTGGTATCGGCCAGCATGTCGAAATAGGCCTCGTCCGGTGCTCCCTGGCATAGCAAACTGGCAAACTGCGCTTTGGTTCTGACAACCTTGGGCCAGGGCGCGTCCAAGAGCGCGTTTGAAATCCCGTAGATGCCGGGTGCCAGCGGTTTGCCGTTGCGTGGATCGCAGTGGCCGCGGTTGGAAAACCAGATCAAGGTCTGGCGGTCTCCCAGCACCAGATTGAAACCGTTGTAATCGCCACTGGCAGGCGCGATTCTTGCGATATATTGCTGCGCAGTCATGTCGCCGGTGAGGTAGCCGGCCACCAGCGCGCCGCGCGAGGGCGCGTCGATGCGGCGCTCACTGGGGCCGCGAATATTCGTGATCGCGGCGAACCTGGGGCCGTTCGGCCCGTCCTGCGCAATGCCCATCCAGCTGCCGCCGCCCCGCAGGTCGCGCCCGGCATACACTTGCGGATGATCGGCCCAAACGCCCGCCTCGGCGCTCGGCCTGTCATAGAATTCATCGCGATTGGCTGCTGCCAGAAAGGGCGCGCAAGGCACCACTTGCCAGGCAAAAACGATCAGGCACATGGTTGTAGATCCATAAAAGCTTCGGTGTGACGTTCGCCTTCAATCAGTGTCGATAGTCCGGCAGATAGCGCGGCGGCTGTCAGGTTGGCCGCAAAATCGTCCGCCGTCGCCGCATAAATTTCCATCCAGGTTTGCACCCCGCCTTGCGCTTCCGGGCGGCGTTTGAGCTGCGTCGACACAGCGTGCAACGCGCCAAGGCGGGCCTGCATAGCCTGCACCCGGACTTGCAATTGCGCAGCGTTCGCCTCGCGTACGTGGTAATAGATGTAGAGGTCGATCATGTTGGCGCGGGCTACAACTCGAGCGGATCGAGCGCGTACGGCATGTCCATAAACTGCAGCGCCGGGCCAGCCGCGGAACCGAGGGCAACAGCACCTTCTGCAATTGCTGCCAGTTTGATCTCGACCAGGGCATCGGTACCGCCCACGCCGTTGGGCGCGCAATTGACCATCATGCCGCACGGTTGCAGCGGGTCGGCGCTGGAAAACACTTCGTCGCCAGCTTTGGCATCGGCGCTGGCAACCGTCGCCAGCGTCATCCGGCGCTTGAGCTTGCCAAGGTACTGGCTGCGCGCGACGATCTCCTGCCCGGGGAAGCAGCCTTTCTTGAAATTGACCCCGCCGACCAACTCGAAATTGATCATTTGCGGGACAAATTGTTCTTGGGTCGCCGTCGATATTTGCGGAATCCCGGCATGGATCTGGGATAAATTCCAGGCATCGTTGCCACCGCTGGCGAGCGTTGCCGTCAGCGCCGGCCAGACCGACTGCGCGGTCGCCACCGACATCAGCCATTGGTAGCGCGCCATGCCGAAGGCATCGGCGACGCGGATCAGCGTGCCCAGGGGATGGTCGAGCTTGCCATACGGCGTTCCCGGCAATGCTCCGAAGTGCATCGTTAAAGCAGCCTCGGCTTTGGCGCCGCCTAAGCCGAGCACCAGTGCGGTTTCCGTTTGCAAGGTGGCGTCGGCCAGCTTGGCCTTGGCACGCATGATGAACATCTGCAAGCGTTTTTGCACCGGCGCCTGGATGGTTCGTGGCAACTGCAGGATGATCGCATCGGCCGTGCGCCACATTAAAAAGGTTGCCAGCAGGCGGCCTTTGGGCGAGCAATACCCGGCCAGACGCGCTTGGTCCTGGTCCAGGTGGAGAACATCATTGGTGAGCTGGCTGTGCAGGAAACTGGCGGCATCGTCGCCGGTGGCGGCGATCAGTCCCAACTCCGTGACGGTGGCGACAAAGCCGTCCGCCAGGGTGGCTGCGCTTAGCTGCGAACCGAAATCATGCAGGTTCCCCGATTGGTCGGCACTAAAGCGCGCGCCCTGCGATGTCAAAAGTTGGTTCCAGTTTTCCATAATTTATAATAGTTTTTCGATTAAGGCATTATCATGATCGGATCATTATAGAGATGTCGAGAAAATCGCGTTGAACGACGTTCAAAAACGTCGATCCGCACCTCCGGCAATGCACGACTACCGAGCAATAATCACTGGCTTCGCACCGATGGCATTCATTAAAAAAGTTCTAGTACGTACTATTATTCTATGTGTGGCCGCTGCCGCCGCCTTTGCATACTGGGCCAAGCAGCCGATCATGGATAGCGACCCCGCAATCGAATTTACGGTCGCACCGCGCAGCGGCGTGGGCGCGGTGGCCCAGCAAATTGCCGGCGCCGGGGTACCGCTCAACCCGACCCTGTTCGCTCTGCTGGTGCGCGCAACGTCCAAGAGCGCCAAGCTCAAGGCGGGAGCGTACGAGTTGAAACCGGGCACAACGCCGCTGCGCTTGATCGAGCAACTGGTGCGCGGTGAGTTTGCCCAGGAGTCGCTGACCATTATCGAAGGCTGGACCTTCAAGCAAATGCGCCAGACCATGGCCGACAATGCTGGCTTGCGACACGATACGGCTGCGCTGTCCGATCAAGCCTTGATGGCCAAGATCTCCGCAGACTTCAAGGCGCCGGAAGGCCTGTTTTTCCCGGACACGTATCTGTTTGCCAAGGGATCAAGTGATTTGCTAATTTTCAAGCAAGCGCACGCGATGTTGCTTACGCGCCTGGACCAGGCCTGGGCCAAGCGCGATCCGGCGCTGCCTTACACTTCGCCATACCAGGCGCTGATCATGGCCTCGATCGTGGAAAAAGAAACCGGACAAAAATCCGAGCGCGGCATGATCGCCGGCGTGTTCGTGAATCGCTTGAAAATCGGCATGATGCTGCAAACCGACCCGACCGTGATCTACGGAATGGGTGCCAAGTACGACGGCAAGATCCGCAAGCGCGACCTTGAAACCGACACTCCGTACAATACCTATACCCGCGGCGGATTGCCGCCGACGCCCATCGCCTTGCCGGGCGTGGAGTCGCTGGAGGCCACGCTGGCGCCCGCCAGAACCAGTGCCCTGTACTTTGTGTCGCGCGGCAACGGCACCAGCCACTTCTCGGACAACCTGCCCGACCATAATCGGGCCGTGAATCAATATCAACGATAGGCGCTTCAGTTTCATGATCACAGGCACAGCAAGAAACATTGGTAAGTTCATCAGCTTCGAAGGCATCGACGGGGCCGGCAAGTCGACCCACATCGGCTTTGTGGCCGATTTT
>JANPCW010000152.1:0-6348 GCA_031431155.1 Janthinobacterium sp.
CACGGTCGAAGAACTGTTCCTGCTGCAAAAACTCACGCGCGGCCTCGGTTCCGACAACGTCGATTTCCGGCTGCGTCAAACCGACTTCGCGCTCGATGCCGACGTCACCCCATGGCTGGGCATGTCGATCGCGCAATTTGGCCAGATCAAGCGTGCCTTCGTGATCGGCTCGTTTCTGCGCAAGGATCATCCTTTGCTGGCGGCCCGTTTGCGCGCCGCCGTCAAGACCGGCGCCAAGCTGTCGATCCTGCACGCGTCCGACGACGATCTGCTGATCCCGGTTGTCAACAAGATGATCGCCGCGCCGTCCGACTGGCTCGCGGCCTTGTCGGAAGTGGTGGTCGCAGTGGCGAAGGCGAAACAAATCGCCGCACCGTTCGGCTTTGAAAACATTACCGCTTCCGATGCGGCGACCAGCATCGCGGCGAGCCTGTTGTCGGGCGACGCATCCGGTCGCGCTATCTTGCTAGGCAACGCGGCAGCCCAGCACCCGCAAGCGGCCAGCCTGCACGCGGCGGCGCAGTGGATCGCCCAGCAGACAGAGGCGACGCTCGGTTATCTGACTGAAGCGGCCAACACGGTCGGCGGCTATCTGGTCAACGCACGGGCAAAAAATGCCGCAGCTGCATTCTCGGTGCCGAAAAAAGCGTACATCCTGCTAAACGTCGAAGCCGAACTCGATAGCGCCAACCCGCAAGCGGCACGCACGGCGCTCGCCTCGGCCGACATGGTCATCGCAATGTCAGCCTATAAGCATGGGATGGACTACGCCGACGTGCTGCTGCCGATTTCGCCATTTACCGAAACCTCGGGCACCTTCGTCAATTGCGAAGGCCGCGCCCAAAGCTTCAATGGAACCGTCAAGCCGCTCGGCGAAACCCGCCCGGCATGGAAGGTGTTGCGCGTGCTGGGCAATATTCTTGAGCTGCCCGGCTTCGAGTACGAAACGTCGGAAGCGGTCCGCAATGAAGTCTTTGGCGTTGATGTGACCGATCTGTCCTCGCGCTTGAACAATGTCTCGAAGCAGAGCGTTCAAGCCGGCACGCGTGCCATTGCAAATGGTGCATTAGAGCGCATCACGAACGTGCCGATCTATTTTGCCGACGCCGTTGTGCGCCGTTCCGCGCCGCTGCAAGCTACCGCAGATGGCGCCGCGCCGCAGGCATGGTTGTCCGCAGATCTGGCGCACAAGCTTGCCGTCAAGGCCGGAGATAAAGTGACGGTATCGCAAGGCAGCGGCCGCGCGCTCCTGGTCGCCGCCATCGATGCCGGACTGCCACCGAACGTGGTGCGCATCGCGGCAGCCCACCCATCGACCGCCGCACTGGGCGCGATGTTTGGCGCCATCACAGTTGAAAAAACAGGGGAGGGTGTCTGATGGCGCTGCCTGAAATGCTCAACACCATCACCACGACCGGTCAAGACCTGTTTGGTTTTACCTGGCCGTTCTTTTGGACCCTGGCCAAAATCCTGTGCGTGACCTTGCCGTTGATGGGCTTTGTGGCCTACCTGACGCTGTGGGAGCGCAAGCTGCTGGGCTGGATCCAGATCCGGATCGGCCCGAACCGGGTCGGCCCTGCCGGCTTGCTGCAACCGATCGCCGATGCGCTCAAGCTGCTGTTCAAGGAAATCATCATCCCTGCCAAGTCGAACAAAGTGTTGTTCGTGATCGGCCCGATCATGACCATCATGCCGGCGCTGGCCGCATGGGTGGTGGTGCCGTTCGGCCCGGAAGTGGTGCTGGCCAACGTGAACGCGGGCTTGCTGCTGCTGCTGGCCATCTCCTCGATGGAAGTGTACGGCATCATCATCGCCGGCTGGGCTTCCAACTCGAAGTATGCTTTCATGGGCGCGATGCGGGCCTCGGCCCAGATGGTGTCCTACGAAATCGCAATGGGCTTCGTGCTCGTGATCGTACTGATGGTGTCGGGCAGCTTGAACCTGACCGATATCGTGATGGGGCAGAGCAAAGGCATGTTCGCCGAGCGCGGCCTCGGTTTCCTGTCGTGGAACTGGCTGCCGCTGCTGCCGATGTTTGTGGTGTACCTGGTTTCCGGCATGGCCGAATGCAACCGTCACCCGTTCGACGTCGTCGAAGGCGAGTCGGAAATCGTCGGCGGCCACATGGTTGAATACTCGGGCATGTCGTACGCCATGTTCTTCCTGGCCGAGTACGCGAACATGATTTTGATCTCGGTACTGGCGTCGCTGTTCTTCCTCGGTGGCTGGGCTTCGCCGCTGGCGATCCTCGACTTCATCCCAGGCTGGATCTGGCTCGGCATCAAGACCTTCTTCGTCGTGTCACTGTTTATCTGGACCCGGGGAACCTTCCCGCGCTATCGCTATGACCAGATCATGCGCTTGGGCTGGAAAGTGTTCATTCCGCTGACGCTGGGGTATTTGGTATTTGTCGCCACCTGGATGCAGACGTCCTGGAATATTTGGAAGTAATGAGAGCGGAATGCGAATGGACAAGGTAAAAGATTTTTTCGGCAGTTTGATGCTGCTCGAACTCTTCAAAGGCATGGCGCTAACAGGCAAGTACATGTTCGCGCGCAAAATCACGGTGCAGTTCCCGGAAGAGAAGACGCCGATGTCGCCGCGCTTTCGCGGCTTGCACGCGTTGCGGCGCTACCCGAACGGGGAAGAGCGCTGCATCGCGTGCAAGTTGTGCGAGGCGGTCTGTCCGGCAATGGCGATCACGATTGAGTCCGAGCAGCGCGACGACGGTTCGCGCCGCACCACGCGTTACGACATCGATCTGACCAAGTGCATCTTCTGCGGTTTTTGCGAAGAGTCGTGCCCGGTCGATTCGATCGTCGAGACCCACGTGCTCGAATACCACGGCGAAAAAAGGGGCGATCTGTATTACACGAAAGAGATGTTGCTGGCCGTGGGCGATCGCTATGAAGACGAGATCGCCGCCGCCCGCGCAGCTGACGCGCCTTATAGGTAATTGCGCGCTAATCGTGTTGATCGCGCTAAACATGCCGATCGTGCTGGCCGGCAGCGGCCGCTGATCGTTAATCTGTAGGTCTCTTGGGTAGGTTATGGAATTTAAAACTGCTTTGTTCTACGCATTTTCGGCCATCTTGCTGCTGGCCGCGACCCGCGTTATCACGGCCCGCAATCCGGTGCATGCGGTGCTGTTCCTGGTGCTGTCATTCTTTTCGGCGGCCGCCATCTGGATGCTGCTGGAAGCCGAGTTCCTCGCCATCGTATTGGTGCTGGTCTACGTCGGTGCGGTGATGGTGCTGTTCCTGTTCGTGGTCATGATGCTCGATATTAATATCGACAAAATGCGCGAAGGGTTCTGGAGCTACCTGCCGCTGGCCGCCGTGATCGGCGTGGTGATCGTGCTGGAAATGGCTACGGTTTTGCTGCGCGGCTTCTACAAGTACGACCAGCTGCCGCCGACCAACGTCGGCCATATCGGCGGCACCAAGGAATTGGGCAAGCTCATTTACACCCAGTACATCCTCGGATTTGAAATCGCCGCCGCTATTTTGCTGGTGGCGATCGTCGCCGCCGTTGCGCTGACCCTGCGTCGCCGCAAGGACAGCAAGCACTTCGATCCGGGCCAGGCGGTGCGCGTCAAGCGCAACGACCGCCTGCGCATCGTGAAGATGGACGCGGTCTCCGATCGCGTCAACGGCAGCGTCAGCGCCAACCCAGCCCCGGCCGCCAAGGAGGCACCATGACTTTATCGCTTGCACACTACCTGGTCCTGGGCGCGATCCTGTTCGCGATCGCGGTCGTCGGCATTTTCCTGAACCGCAAGAACATCATCGTGCTGCTGATGGCGATCGAACTGATGCTGCTGGCGGTGAACATGAACTTCATCGCGTTCTCGCACTACCTGGGCGACGCGGCAGGGCAGATTTTCGTTTTCTTCATCCTGACAGTGGCTGCCGCGGAATCGGCGATCGGCTTGGCGATCCTGGTGGTCATGTTCCGCAATCTGGACACGATCAACGTGGAAGACCTGGATAGCCTCAAGGGATAACCGGCTGCTGATGGTACCTGCTGCTTACCTGCTGCTTTCGACGCGATTCGCTCATCTTTCGCGCATTTTTTCGAACAATAACGATTAAGGTTCATCATGGCGGGGCAACTTAACCCTAACCTCCTTCTAGCCATCCCCCTTGCGCCGCTGGCCGGCGCAATGATTGCGGGCTTGTTCGGAACCCAATTCCTGGGTAATTTGGTCGGACGCAAAACGTCCCATACGGCGACGATCCTGGGCGTGCTGATCGCGTTCGGTTTGTCGGTGCATACGCTGCTCGGCGTGCTCGATGGCGCCAGCTTCAATGGCACGATCTACAACTGGATGACGGTTGCGGGCTTGAAAATGGAGGTCGGGTTCCAGATCGACAGCCTGTCGGCGATGATGATGTGCGTGGTCACGTTCGTGTCGCTGATGGTGCATATCTACACGATCGGCTACATGAAGGATGACGACGGCTACTGCCGCTTCTTCTCCAACATTTCGCTGTTCACGTTCTCGATGCTGATGCTGGTCATGGCCAACAACTTCCTGCAACTGTTCTTCGGTTGGGAAGCGGTGGGCTTGATGTCCTACCTGCTGATCGGCTTCTGGTACACCCGCCCGACCGCGATCGTGGCCAACATGAAGGCGTTCCTGGTGAACCGTGTGGGCGACTTCGGCTTCATTCTCGGGATCGGCCTGTTGCTGGCGTACGCCGGTTCGATGGACTATGCCGAAGTATTCGCGCGCAAGGACATGCTGGCGCAACTGACGCTGCCCGGCACCGACTGGGCGCTGCTGACGGTTGCCTGCATCTGCCTGTTCATCGGCGCGATGGGTAAATCGGCCCAGTTCCCGCTGCATGTCTGGCTGCCCGATTCGATGGAAGGCCCAACCCCGATTTCGGCCCTGATCCACGCGGCCACCATGGTTACGGCAGGTATCTTCATGGTGGCGCGCATGTCGCCGCTGTTCGAACTGTCCGACACCGCCTTGTCCTTCGTGCTGGTGATCGGTTCGATCACGGCGCTGTTCATGGGCTTGCTCGGCATTATTCAGAACGACATCAAGCGCGTGGTCGCCTACTCGACCCTGTCGCAGCTCGGCTACATGACCGTGGCGCTCGGCTCGTCCGCCTATTCGGTGGCCGTGTTCCACCTGATGACGCACGCATTCTTCAAGGCGCTGCTGTTCCTGGCGGCCGGTTCGGTCATCATCGGCATGCACCACGACCAGGACATCCGCAACATGGGCGGCCTGCGCAAATACATGCCGATCACCTGGATCACCTCCCTGATCGGTTCCCTGGCGCTGATCGGCACCCCGTTCTTTTCCGGTTTCTATTCGAAGGACCTGATCATCGAAGCGGCGCACGCGACCCATCTCTGGGGATCGAGCTTCGCCCATTTCTCGGTGCTGGCCGGCGTGTTCATCACGGCGTTCTATTCGTTCCGCATGTACTTTCTCGTGTTCCACGGTGAGGAGCGCTTCGGCAAGGCCCACGCCCATGACGCCCACGCCCATGATGTCCACAAGGCAGATGCACACGATTCACATGATGCCCACGACGCGCACGAGGAACCTGCGGACGAAGAGCATCACGTCGGCCTGGAGCCTGGCCAAAAGCCGCATGAATCGCCGTTCGTGGTGTGGTTCCCGCTGGTTGCGCTGGCCATCCCTTCGGTCATCATCGGCTACCTGACGGTCAAACCGATGCTGTTCGGCGGGTTCTTCAACGGCGCCATCGCTGTGGGCGAACACCACGAAGCGATGAAGGAGCTCACTGCGGAATTTCACGGCCCGCTGGAAATGGCGCTGCATGCCGTCACGACCATGCCATTCATCCTGGCGCTGGCCGGCGTGCTGTCCGCTTACTACTGCTACATGGTCAACCGCAAAGTGCCGGCCTGGTTCTACGCCAAATTCCATGCCGTGCATACGCTGCTCGACAATAAGTACTACATGGACAAGTTCAACGAAGTGGTGTTCGCCGGCGGCGCGCGCATGCTTGGCAACGGCTTGTGGAATATTGGCGACAAGACCCTGATCGATGGCCTGGTCGTGAACGGCAGCGCGAAAGTGGTGAGCTGGTTCTCGGCCATGACGCGTTTGATGCAGACCGGTTACATCTACCACTATGCGTTCGTGATGATTATCGGCGTGCTCGGTTTCCTGATCTACTTCCTGCCATTCTGGCCCGCCAAGTAAGTAAATAAGTGAGCTGACCAAAGTAAGCTGACCTGATAAAAGAATACTGACAACCATGATGCAGTCCACGATTTCTACCTTTCCTCCCTACCTGAGCCTGGCCATCTGGGTCCCGGTCCTGTTCGGGCTCTTGATCCTGGCCATCGGCCGCG
>JANPCW010000153.1:0-3187 GCA_031431155.1 Janthinobacterium sp.
AGCGGCGGCGAAGGCGGCGGCGGCGAACGCGAGTTTCGGCATGAACATGCCGCTGATGAGCAGTGCCTTCGACACAGCCATGTGGCTCAACGCGGCATAGCTTGATGCCGGCATCGGCAAACGGGGCGGCCTTGGCCGCCCCTTTTTATCGCGATATTGACGTTGCCGTACCCAAGGCCAACGCGGCGTCAGCCGGCGTCATCGAATAGGTCTAGCTGGAAGCCGGCTTCTTGGCTTTCGTCAACGAGTCCATTGCCTTGTCGAACGCTTCCCCGGCCTTGTCGTCCAGGCCAAGTTCCTGCGCGGCCTTGATGAAGCGAGCCGACTGCTGGGGGTCGGTCCGCTTGATCCTGGGACTTGGCTTTTTTCGCTTTGGGGTGCCGGTGGGCATGCTCAGCTAGTAGTTGTTTCGTAGGTCAGCCGCTTGCCATAGACGCCTCGCAGCAGCGTGTCTGCGCGCTGCGTATCCTCGACGCCGAGGGCCTTCCGGTTGTTATACCGGAAGTCGAACTCTGCCACGTAGCGGTGCAGGTGATTGTGCTGGCAATGCTGGTACACGCCCTTCATACCGCGCTTGAACACCGAGAAGAAGCCCTCGATGGTGTTGGTGTGGACCGCGCGGTCAGAGGCCAACACGTACTCGCCTTGGCCGTGACGAACGATGCCGTGCCCGGCGAACTCGCGGCCAACCAAGATATAGGACGAATTCTCGTCCGTCATGAGCGTTGCTTCGCGTGCCATGTTGGCCCGGACAATCGGGGCCAGCGTAGAGGCTTTCACGTCATCCACGACGAAGCTGCGCGCTTGACCGCTCTTGCGATCCACCAGCGAAAGAATCTTGTTCTTGTGGTTGAAACCGCGACCGCGCTTTTCACCCCTCGGCTTGATCGTCTTGTCGTGGCCGATGTAAGTCTCATCCACCTCCACCGCGCCGCCATCAACGCCAAACGGTGCAAAGGCACCTTCGCGCATCGCTTCACGCAGGCGGTGCGACATGAACCATGCGGCCTTGAGCGACACGCCCAACATCCGCGAAAGCTGATTGCTTGAGATTCCCTTTTTGCTCGACGCGAGCAGGAACACGGCTTGGAGCCACACTCGCAGCGGAATGTGGCTCGACTCAAAGACAGTGTTGACCGTGACGCGGAAGGGCTTGCGGCAGGCGTAGCACTTGTAGACGCCGATGCGAGTGGAAGCGCCGTTCAGCTTGCCACTCTGACCGATCACACCGCACTTGGGGCACACGCGGCCATTCGCCCACAACCGAGCCTCCACGAAGTTATACGCCGCCTGTTCGTCGTGGAAGTGCGGGGCCGAGAGGATTGAGGCGCTCATGGGGTGCTTTCCGTGCTGCGCGTTTATTGTACTTGCGCCTGCGTCTGTTTGCAAGTATTATCTTGCGAAACGTGATTTGCAAGGAGCCACCAATCATGGACCAAAAAGACACCCCCGCAGGGAAGGCCGGTGGCCTCGCGCGCGCGCAGGCGCTCACCCCGGAGCGGCGTCGCGAAATTGCTTTGCGTGGGGTCGCAGCAAGACAGGCGAAGGCAGCAGACCGGGAGGAACTGGCTAAGTTGCCGAAGGCCACTCACGGGGACCCGGCGCACCCGCTTGTCATCGGTGACATGGAGGTCCCCTGCTACGTGCTTGATGACAAGCGCAGAGTTCTAGTCCAGCGCGGGGTCATGGACGCCCTGGACATGAAGCAAGGGACGGCCGGGCGCGGTGGTGGTGATCGAATCGCCAAATTCGCGGCCACAAAAGCGATTAATCCCTTTGTTTCCAATGAGTTAGCGGAGGTGATCAATAACCCGATCATCTTCCAAACTACGCATGGCAGCCGCGCCTACGGCTATGAGGCGACGGTCTTGGCCGACATCTGCGATGCGGTGCTGGAGGCGCGGCAGAAGGGCGCGCTGCACCACCAACAGACGCATATCGCGGTTCGCTGCGAGGCGCTTGTGCGCGCTTTCGCCAAGGTCGGAATCATCGCGCTCGTTGATGAAGCCACCGGCTTTCAATACGACCGTCCCCGCCGCGATCTTGAGGAGCAACTCAAAAAGTTCCTCTCTGAATCCCTGCGCCGATGGGTGAGGACGTTTCCAGCCAACTACTTCAAACACCTATGCCGGCTACGCGGCGTCGAACTGCGCCCAGACATGAGACTGCCGCAGTACTTCGGGCACCTGACCAACAATCTTGTCTACCGCCGCATTGCGCCCGGCCTCCTGGTGCGGCTCAAGGAGCGCCGCAGCGAGCGCGGTAGCGCTGGCAACAAGCTGAACCAATGGCTCAGCCTAGAGGTCGGGGTGCCAGAACTTCTGCTGCACCTTGGCACCGTGATCACGGTGATGAAGCAGCACACTAACTACGAAGAATTCGAGCGCGCCTTGGAACAGGTCGCACCAATCTACCCGGATACCCCGGGCTTGTTTGACGACCCCAAGGAGTGGGAACCTCGATGAAAAAACCGCGCGGTGCGTGGAGAACGGGGAACGTTGGTTGTTTCGGTTGGCACCGGCCAACGTTCCCCACTGCGCTACCAAATCACACGGAGAAAGGAGGTGATTGGCATGGCAAGAAACAGCAGGCTTGGCGGTCGGGATAACCGCACCGGGCACTTCGTCCCATTGAAGGAGACGGAGCGCCGTCCTGGCTCAACGACTCGCGAGCATATACCGCTCCCGGGTCGCGGTGACACAGGTAGATCAGACAAGAAGAAGCCTTAAGAAGGCTTCAACTTGAGGGACCTCACGATTGCCTTCTTTGGGATCGTGAGGTCCCCGCACCCTGTCAGATACGGCTCGCCGTCCTGCTCGCCTGACATATGGGGCACAAGCACCACGCAATCGGCGGTCTCGGCTACAAGCCACCCGACGCTTCGACAATAGAGCGGTTCGGCCGCATCGGCAATCTGGCTTGCAGTCTGCCAGCCGCGCCCGGAGTGTGCGTCCAACCACTCGACCAACACCATGCGACGGCTAGGCTTCATCGCCGCCAACTATCTGGCCTTGGGTACGGCAACGTCAATATCGCGCTTTTTATGGGCGCCTCAAGCCAGCGTGGCTTTCAGGTAGTGCGCGCCGGGTATCGGATTGAAGTAGTAGGGCGGAATTTCTTCGAAGCCCAGGCTGGCATACAAGCCGCGCGCGGCTTCCATGTCGTCGAGCGTGTCGAGCAGCATTGC
>JANPCW010000154.1:0-5219 GCA_031431155.1 Janthinobacterium sp.
GGATGCGGTACGCGTCATACAAGGTGGAATTGACCAGGCGCACCACCACGCTCGAACTCTCGCCTATTTTGGCGAGCGACAGCGTCTCCATCGACGGGTCGACCGCCAGCGCGCCCGACAGGGCGCCGCCCACGCTGTCGATGGCACGGGTGCGCTGTTCAAGGCGTTCCAGATAGGCGCTCAGATCGAGGCCATGGGTCAGCAGCACGGGCAGGCCGCGCAAGCGCTCATCGACCCAAGCTTGCCGATCCCGAGCGAACGGATCGGCGATCAGCGCATATTGTTCGCCCGACGGCAGGCGCACCACAACACATTGGCGTTGCAAGGCCTCCGGCAACGACACCCGCTCCAGCAATGCTTCGCAGGCGAGCAGCGCATCGCCCAGAAGCACCGGATAGTTAAGCGTTTTGCCCAGACTGGCCATGAATTGCGCTCGGTCCATGCCGGCCAGCCGCTCCAGCTCCTGCATGACGCCCAAGCCCGATTGGGCCGCCATCTGGCGCGCCTTGCGAATGGTGTCCATGCCAATCGGATGCCCATCCAAGGGCGGTGCCATGGCGAGCCGATCGGTTTCGTGAGAAAAGTCATCCATGCCAAATTGCCCCATTGGCCCTCAGCCTGATCATGAAACGTTGGCCCACAACGGTGCCAAACGTCAGTTTTCCGAACGCGTTGCGGTGGTAGGGGCATGCCGAAAGCGCCTGCCGAAATACTGCCCTCGTTCTTCCCGTCTCGTCTAAAGCATGACCTGCGAATGCGCGCAGACATGCAGGTCGAGAAAAATCAGAAGCGAATAATGCTCGGCGCCAAAGATTTCTTTACGAACTTTTATTGATTTCTGAATAGTAGATGCAAGCGCATAGGTTTAGAAGCGCTCATCGCACACAATGAGGCGCCTTTTGCCTTGGCTCAATAGATGGGTATTTATTTTCCCCGCATTGCGGAAAATCGGCCTGTCACGCCTTCCGGTTTTTTTCGCGCACTGGACCGGAACCGGAACGGAACGGAGCCGTAACGGAACCGTACCGGAGCCGTAACGGAGCCGGTTACCGATCGGTCACAGCACCGAATGGATGACAAAGGCGAGCAGGATGCCGGTGCAGATGCCGCCGCCGATCTCGAGCAAGGTGTGCCCCATCCGCTCGCGCAACAAGCCGTGGGCGCTATCGCCGGCCGCCAGCCGGTTGAGCGTGGCCGCGTGCTTGCCGACATGCTGGCGCAGGCTGTTGGCATCGATGATGACAATGAACGCGAGCGTGACCGCCACGCCGAACGCCGGTTCGCCGATCCCTTCGCGCAGCGCGATCAGGGTCGCCATGCTGGTGACAACGGCGCTGTGGTTGCTGGGGAAGCCACCGTTGCCGATCAGCCCAAAGGCCCACTGCCGGGTGCGGATGCTGTTGATGAGGAATTTGAGCGGCCCAACCACAATCCAGGTGATCAGGGGCGTGGCCAGATAAGCGATGTCCATCGGTTGTTCCGTTTTATTGAGGGCAGCGCGTGCGCAATCTGCGATTATCGCAGATGAACCGGCGATCTTCGGTGCTGAGCCATCGGTTTTGTTGAATATTGCGCGACCGTTGCGTTGCCATGCGCACCGTATGATATAGAATTGGCATGTCGTTACCATTGCCCTCCCCTGTCAGCCCGAACGTGGCCGGTCATTCTGCCGACTCTTAGCGAGGAATTCGATGCAGCACTTCAGACTATCGTTTGCCGTCACTGTTGTCCTGATGGTTCTTGCCGGCTGGTGGGGATACCACCTTGGCGGCACGGCGGCCGCGTTGCAGGCGCTATGGATTACCGGCGTTCTCGGCATCATGGAAATCTCGCTGTCGTTTGACAATGCCGTGGTCAACGCCTCGGTGCTGCGCCACTGGAATGAATTTTGGCAAAAACTGTTTCTCACGGTCGGGATCCTGGTGGCGGTGTTCGGGATGCGCCTGTTGTTCCCTCTGGTGATCGTCTCGGTGGCCACCGGCCTGGGCTTGCTGGACGTGTGGAGCATGGCGATCAACACGCCACAGGAATATTCGCGCCACCTGACCGAAAACCACGCCGAGGTGGCCGCCTTCGGGGGCGCCTTTCTATTGCTGGTATTTCTGAATTTTCTGTTCGACGAGGAAAAGGAACTGCACTGGCTGGGCCGGATCGAAGAAAAACTGGGCAAGCATGGCACCGAAGGCCTGGCCATCCTGCTCACACTGGCTGCGGTGTTCCTGTGCGTGGCGCTGGTGCCGCAGGCGCGCAAATACAGCGTGCTGGCCGCCGGCGTGATCGGGGTGGCGGTGTATGTAGGCGTGAACTGGATCAGCGGCCTGCTGGAAGAGGAGGAATCGGATCCCATCATCGGCAAGATGATCTCGCGCGGCAGCGTGGGCGGCTTCCTGTACCTCGAAGTGCTGGACGCGTCGTTCAGTTTTGACGGGGTAATCGGCGCCTTTGCCATTACCAACGACGTCGTCATCATCATGCTCGGCCTGGCCATCGGCGCCATGTTTGTGCGTTCGCTGACCGTCTACCTGGTGCACAAAGGCACGCTCGAGCAGTTCGTCTACCTGGAGCATGGCGCGCACTATGCAATCGGTATCCTGGCCCTGATCATGCTCGCCAGCGTCCGCTACCATATCCCGGAATGGTTTACGGGCTTGTCCGGGGTGGCCTTCATCCTGGTGTCGCTCTGGTCGTCGATCCTTTACAAGAAAAAGCAAACGGGACCAGCTTGACAAAAGCAAAACAAGCCGCATGTAGGGAAAGTAACATCGAACACGGTGCTGTCCAATTCTTATTTTAGGAGCGTTATTATGGCAATCAGTCTGCAAAAAGGCGGCAACGTCAACCTCAGCAAGGAAGCGCCCGGCTTGAAGAAAATCGTCATCGGCCTCGGCTGGGATCCGCGCGCCACCGATGGGGCCGAATTTGACCTCGATGGCAGCGCCTTTCTGCTCAAGAGCGACGGCAAGGCGCGTACCGACGCCGATTTTGTGTTCTACAACAACCTCAAGTCAGTGTGCGGCGCCGTAGTGCATGCCGGCGACAACCGGACCGGCGCCGGCGAAGGCGATGACGAGCGCATCGCGGTCGACCTGGAAAAAGTGCCGGCCGAAATCGACCGGATCACGGTGGGCGTGACGATCCATGAAGCCGATGCGCGGCGCCAGAACTTCGGCATGGTGAGCAAGGCATTTATCCGCTGCATGAACGCTGACGGCGAAAAAGAAATCGCCCGTTACGACCTGTCCGAAGAAGGGTCGACCGAAACGGCGATGATCTTCGGCGAAATCTATCGTGCCGGCGCGGAATGGAAATTCAAGGCGATCGGGCAAGGCTTCAAGGGTGGCCTGGGCCCGCTGGCGCGCTCGTTCGGGATCAACGCGTGATGGAAAAATAGGCTGCGAATTCGATTGCAATTCGGCAGCCGGCCGTACAATGTTTCAGGCCGCCTGGCCACGGCTCGGGCGGCTTTTCTTTGCTCGGATTCAGTGCCGCAACAAACGCTTCCGGGCCGCGCAGGTTTGCGCCGGCCCGGGATGTGCTCATCGGCAAGTGGCACATGGTATGCTGGCACGCTATGCTGAGCCACCCGATATCGGTCGCCACTGGCGCGTCCGACGCCTCCAATTCAGTCAGGCTCTTTTTTCTCATATTGTCGCTCTAGGATCGAATGCAACGCGTCTGGTTTAACAAAACATTTTCATCGGTCGGCACCGCCATCGGCTTGATTCGCGCCGCCGACAACGCCGGCCGCTACCGGCTCATTTGCACCAATACCAACCCGCATGCGGCGGCGTATCTGGCGGCCCATGAATTCGCGGTGGAGCCGTCCGGCAGCGTCGGCCAGCCCTACCTGGAATGGTGTCTGGCGTTCTGCCGCGAGCAAGGCATCGCTATTTTCGTGCCGGGCAAGGAAGCCGGCTTGATCGGCGCCAACCAAGCCCGCTTCGAGGCGCAGGGTACGCGCGTGCTGTCGGTCGCCAGGCCCGAGGTGCTGGCGCTGATGCACGACAAGGCGCGCTTTTGCGCGACGGTCGAGTTGGCGCTGGCGCCGCCGGCCCAGTTTCGCGTGGTCGAGACCATCGCGCAGTACGATGCGGCCTATGCCGAACTGCGTCCGCTGCACCACAAACTGTGCATCAAGCCGTCCGAGTCGGTGTATGGGCTCGGCTTTGCCGTGCTCGACGAAGAGCGCAACAGCGCGCAACTGCTGCTGTCCGGGATCGCCTACCATGTCAGTGCAGCCGAGCTGCGCGCCGGACTGGCGCACATGGGCAATTTCCGTCCTATGCTGCTGATGGAGTACCTGGCCGGCCACGAATACAGCGCCGACTGCGTGGGCGACAACGGGCGTCTGGTATGCGCAATCGCGCGCAAGAAGCCGCATCAGTCGGGGCACGGGCAGATCATCGACACCCGGGCCGATATTCAACAAGCGTGCGCGCAACTGACCCGCGCCTACGGCCTCAATGGCGTATTCAACATCCAGTTCCGCGAAGGCCACAATGGGCTGGCCCTGCTTGAGATCAACCCGCGCATGTCGGGCGGGATCGGGATGGCCTGCATGGCCGGCCCGAATCTGCCCTACCTGGCGCTGGCCGGCTTCGATCGCGGTTTCGACCTGCTCGACGTGCCGCCGATCCAGGCTGGCCTGCGGGTCGGCGAAATGGCGCTGACGGTGCAACTGCCATGAGCGCTCGCATGATGCGGGCCATGCCCACCGGCACCCTCACGCTCAGCGTTGACGAGGCCCGCTTTCCGCTCGATCAGCTGATCGGCTTTGCCGCGCGCGCCAACGCCAGGCGCGGCTTCCTGTTCCTGTCCAAGGTGCTGGGCAAGCATTGGCCGGCCGCGCCGCATGCGATGCAGGCGATCCATGCCGACCTGGCGGCCCAGATTCCGGCCGATCTGCCCGGCCCGGTCGTGTTCATCGCGATGGCGGAAACGGCCATCGGCCTGGGCCAGGGCGTATTCGAGGCGTATCTGCAAATGAACCCGGAGCGCAGCGCCCTGTTTCTGCATAGTTCGCGCTATCGCGTGGGCAGCGTGCCCTTCTTCGAATTCGAGGAAGCCCATAGCCATGCGCCGCGCCAGTTCCTGCATTTATCCGATGAAGCCAGCGCTCGGTTC
Organism: Janthinobacterium sp.; assembly: GCA_031431155.1. GTDB lineage: Bacteria > Pseudomonadota > Gammaproteobacteria > Burkholderiales > Burkholderiaceae_D > JANPCW01. The sequence continues at coordinate 5,125 of JANPCW010000154.1, forward strand.
GATGCGGCGCGCAGCCTGGTGCTGGTCGACGACGAGGCCAGCACCGGCAATACCTTCGTCAACCTGGCCGCCGTTTGCCGCGCGCGCAATCCGGG
>JANPCW010000155.1:0-4872 GCA_031431155.1 Janthinobacterium sp.
TGCGAGGCCAGCGTGCCCACCGAGGACGGACGCGCCTCCATGCGGATTCCGAGCATGCGCTTGAAGAACCATTCGGACAATTCATGGTCGATCGCATTGCAGGCGCGATCCACGGTGCGGCTGCGCACATGTTTGAGAATCAATTCCAGGACGATCGACAGCGTCACGCCCACGGTCAGCACCCACAGGGTATTGAATCCCTGGTTCGGGATCACGCGATCGTACACTTGCATGGAAAAAAGCGAGGCTGCCAGGGTCAGCAGTGTGATCAAGCCGGTCGCCAGCACCGAATCGATGAACACGCCTTTATGCGCCCACAGGGCTTTGCGTACCAGGGCCATCGCACCCGGGGTTTGCGTGGGAACGGCTGAACGATGCGGCAAGGACATGCATTCCACCTGGTCCAGCTGCGCCAGCGCTAGCGCTGCGCCGTCGTGTCCCTCACCGCGCCAAATCCCGTCGGCGCCGCGCGCCTGAATCAGGCACCAGCCCAGGTTGGCGCCAAACAGTGCAAACGGCAGATGGGCCGGCGTCGGCGTGTGCAAGCGTACCGACGTGCCATCGAGGTCCGCGGCGCGCCAAAGCTCGGCGAACAGGGCGGCGGCGCTCTGGTGTTCATCCATCTGGCCGAGCCGGCGCTCGAGCTCACCGAGGCGAGCGCCATCCACCCGTTGCCCTACCAGCCGTGACGACTTATCGACCAATGCGGCCAGACCATCCTTGATTGATATGTTTAACATTGCGGTCCCCTATCGGCTCGATTGCGCTGGCGGATTGTGCGCTTTCCGCTATTTCACTGGTTCTTTCAAGGGCTCGCGCGCGGCTTTAACATCCCGGTCTGGGCCGAGAGGCGCAGGCCGGCCGCGCTGGCCTGCGCGCGCGCGTCTTCCAGGGCGAACTGCGACTGCGTGGCCTCGCGCACCGCGTTCAACACATCGCTCCAGGTCTTGCGCCCGATGACGTACTGGCGGGTGTAGGATTCGAACACCTCGCTCGACATGTCGCGCGAGCGGCTGGCATTGTCCAGGCGCAGCCGGGCGGCCGTCCACTCATTCCAGTCGAGGGTGACGCGCTCGCGCGTGTCGCGTTCGGCAGCCTCGCGCGCCATGCGTACGGCTTCCCGTTTCGCGATTGCAGAGTCCACGCCCGACACAGCGGACAGCCCGGCTCCGGGTTGCGCCGACAACACCAGCATGGCGCGACTGTCATTGATCTGCCCCACGCTCTTCTCAAGCCGCAATGCCAGTTGCGGCAGATAGGCGGAACGCCGGGCCCCGATCTCCGCATTGGCTGCCTCTTCCTCGAAGCGCAAGCGTCCCAGCAGCGGCGAATAGGCCAGCGCCATCGGCAGCGCCGCATCGAGGCTGGCGGGCGCGCCCAGTTCGCTCATTTCCAGGCTGGAAATCTGCGTCACCGGCCTGCCGGCCAATTGGGTCAGTTGCGCCAGGGAATTATCGAAGGCCTGGGTGGCTGCGGACTGGTCGTTGGCGGCCTGATACATGCGCGATTCAGCCAGGCGCTGATCGGTCTGCGAACTCACTTCCTGCGCCACGCGGCGCCGTATCATGCTGAGCAATTTCTCATGTTCTGCCACGCCACTGATGGCGTATTGCTGGCGCGCCTTTTGCCGCATCGCCTCGGAGTAGGCGGCGACTACTCGCAGCGACAAATTCAGTCTTTCTTCCTCGATCGCCGCGCCGGAAGCATCGAGCCTGCTGCCGGCCGCATTGATGCCGGCGCTGATGCGCCCGCCGGTCCATAGCGGTTGCTCAATCCGGACCAGGGCCGAGTCTCCATTGCTGTTTTGCGCCAGGCCGGAATTCCGATTTCCGGACTGGGCGATGCCCTCGACACTGAGCGAGGGATAACGCTGCCACTTCGCTCCCGCAAGGTCGGCCCGCGCGGCATCCTGCGCCGAGCGCTTGCCCTGCAGCGCCGGATGGCTCACCAGAGCCGATTGTAAAACCTGCTCAAAGCTCCAGACCGGTTGCGCATTGGCGCTTCCACTAAGTATCAGTATCGCCAGGCCGGCAACGGTCAGCGCCAACTTGCATGCACCTGCCCGCGCACGGTGTTGCGAAAGATCGGCTGGCTGCGTCATGATGGCTCAGGCCGGCGTGAACAGAATCGACTCGATCTGACTGAGCGATTCGGGGATCGGCGTGGCGAGCTGAAGATGCAAGTTCAGCAGATTTTCGGCCAGCGTCAGCACCGCGTTCAAATGCTCTTCCTTGGTTTGGTAGAGCGTCTGGATGCTGTTCATGACGTCGAGCTTGCTGCGCAGCCCACCGCGAAAACTCTTTTCGGTCGCTTCGACGCTGAGCTCGGCGGACGCAATGGCTTCAAGCCGGATGTTGATTTCGGCGCGCCCGGCCTCAACCAGTTCGCGCAGCCGCTCCACCTCAAGCGCGGTGCGTTGTTCGAGATCCTTGCTCTGCTCGCTAACGCGCTGCGCGTTCGCCTGCGCCCCCGAGATTTGGTAATAAGTACCAAATTGCAGCGGAACCGACAATTGCAGGCCGACATAATGCTTGCTCTCGCCGTCCGAGCGCGACCAGTTCGCGCTCGCATTCACCGTGGGCAGCAGAGCGCCTTTCGCGCGCGTGACGGCCAGGTCGGCAATTCGTTTGTTTTGGCGCGACACTACCACCTGCGGATTGCCCTGCCCGGCGCGTTCCAGCGAATCGTTCATCGGTTCGAGCGCTACGGCGGCCTTCTTGCGCTCCAGCATAAAGGCGTTGGCGTCGGGAGCAACCCCGGTGATGGAGGCGAACTGGCGCTGCGCGGCGGCCATGCGCGCCCGCAGCGTGAGGTCGGCGGCGCGCACCTGGTTCAGCCTGACCTGGGCGTCGCGCAAATCGGTGATGGTGCCGGTTCCCAGCTCAAAGGTGCGCTTGGCCGACCTGCCCTGCTGGTCGAAAGCGTCGATTCTGGCCTGGTTCAGGACCACGCTTTCGCGTGCGCGCACCAGGTCCGAGACCGCCTTGAAGTAGCGTTGTGCCAGTTCCTGCTCGCGCGCCTGGTAGGTCGCATCGGCCAACAACTTGCGCGGCTCGCCTTCTTGGTATGTGGCGTAGCGGTCCGCGCTGATGAGCGGCTGGATGATCGATACCGTGGTGCGCACCGAGTTTTCCGTTTCCAGCTGCGACGAGTTCAGGCGCAGCTCCGGATACAGCGCGGCTCCCGCGACCCTGGACGAGGCGATGTTCGCCTCGCGTTCCGCACGCGCCGCCTGGAACAGTGGCTCGTAGCGTTGCGCGCGCTGGAAGTTTTCCACCAGTTCGCCGCTGCCCGCATGGGCCAGTCCGGCCGCGCTAAATAGGAAGCTGGCCGCCAGCAAGGCCAGCAAAAACCGGGGCGGCGCCGTGTTGTGTGTGCGCGTCGACATCGATCAGCTCTCTTTGAACGAGGTCGCAAAGCGGTCCGACAGCGGCTTGATCAGGTAGCTCATGAAGCTGCGCTGCCCGGTCTTGATCACGACGTCGACCGGCATCCCAGCCTGGACCTTGCGCTCTCCCAGCAGCTTCAAGCCGCCCAGCGTGGTTTCTATCTGTACCAGGTAATATTCGAATGGCTGGTCCCTGCTGGTTGCCGGTAGCCGGTCGGCGCTGACCATCCTGATCCTGCCGGGAATGACCGGCGTGGTATTGACATTGAAGGCACTAAAGCGCAAGTCGGCTTCGAGCCCCACGACCACCTTATCGATCAAATTCGGCGGCACCTGCGCTTCGACCACGAGCTTGCCGTCGCTGGGCACGATTTCCATCAGCACCGCCCCGGCCTGGATCACGCCACCGACCGTATTCGCTTTCAATCCCACCACCGTGCCGCTCACGGGGGCGCGCAGTTCGGCCAGGCTCAGGTCGAACTTGAGCGCGTCCACCTTGGCGCGCAGCGCACCGCGCAGTTTTTGCGTCTCGGCCAACTGGGTCTCCAGGTCGCGCCGGTAGACCGCCACCGTCTGGCGTACCTGCAGCTGGGTTGCCGCAATGGTGGACTCGGTTTTGCCGAGCTCGGAGGTGGTGCTTGCGATGCTGGCCAGCAAGTCGCTGCGTATCCGTTCGACTTCGTTGGCCCGGCTGCGCGGCACAAAGCCTTCGGCCGCCAAATCGTTGTTGTTCTTCGCTTCCACCGCCATGATCGAGAGCTGCTCGTGGCGGGCCGCGATGATTTTTTGCAGCTCGGCCACTTGCGCCGCCAGCCCGGCGATCTGCTCGTGCAAGATCCTGAGTTGGCCGGCCAGCTCCTCCTGGCGCGACAGGAACAGCCGGGTTTGCTGGCGCTTGGCTTCGTCGACCCGTTGATCGACCGGCTTGCCGGCCGCCAGCGCCGAGAATGGCTCCAGCCAGGCAACGGCCCGCTTGTTTTCCCTTTCTGAAACCAGCCGGCTTTCGGCCGCGACGACATTGATGTAATCGAGTTCGGTGCTGTTGAGTGTGGCATCGATGGTGAGGCGGTTCAGCTTGATGAGCACGTCGCCCTGGTGCACGCTCGCACCTTCGCGTACGAAAATTTCCTCGACCACGCCCCCGGTCGGATGCTGCACGGCTTTGCGGCTGCCCATCACGACCACGGTTCCGCTGACGTTGGCGCCCGAATCGATCGGGGCCAACACCGCCCACGCCGCGAATCCGATGAAGGCAACCATGATCATGCGCGCCGCCTCGCCCTTGATGCGCGACTCTTCGATTTTGATCGGTTCGATGCCGTCGCGGCGCAGGCGCTCGGGATCATAGGGGTTGAGCCCGCCGAACAGGCCGGACGGCTTGGTCTCCGGGAGCGACACCACGTTCGCTGCGTCCGATACAGGCTGATGCTGGGAATCGATTCTCATGCCGCCGCTCCTGAAGGTTGCTGTCCGGCCGTGCCATG
>JANPCW010000156.1:0-1724 GCA_031431155.1 Janthinobacterium sp.
CGTGCGCTCGACGCGCTGCACCGCCGGGTGACCGGCTGCGAACCGAAGCTGTGGGGGCCGAGCATCGTCGGCTACGGCAGCTACGCCTACAAATACGACAGTGGGCGCGAGGGAGTGTCGGCACGCGCCGCGTTCAGCCCGCGCAAGCCCGCGCTGGTGCTGTATCTCAACGGGAGCTTTGACGGAGCGCGAGAGGCGGAGGCCGAAGCGCTGTTCGCCTGGCTCGGCCCGCACACGACGGGCAAGTCGTGCGTCTATATCAAGCGGCTGGACAAGGTGGATCTGGCCGTGCTGGAGGAACTGGTGCGGCTGAGCTGGGAGGCGATGGGCGAGCGGTGGCCGGGGTGAACGACGACAAACCTTCCGCGCCGCTCACCGACGCACGTATCGCCGAATTCGGCGACTGGCGCGGGGAGATTGAGGGCGCGGAAATTAACGAGGCAGCGTTCGAGGCGCTGGAGCGGGAGGCGGGGGCGGCGAATGGAGCGAAGCGGTGAACGTCGGGTCGGAAACCGCAGCCGCCGTCCGCTCCGTCACCGCGAAGCTGCGGGATCACGTAGGATGTTCAGTTGGTCGGAGGCTGAGCGCCTTGACGATGTCATCGAGTGCCTTTTGCCACGATGCGACGACGTCCTGCTGGGCTTTCAGGTTTGGAATTCCAAAAGCGGCATTTATCTTGGGCATTAGTTCGGTAATCTTCTGAGAGCGCACGGCTTGCGCATCTGCCATAGAGCATCCTTCTATATTTGACCCGCAGCAGGACAGGTTCTTTACATAACTTCCGCAAATTTGCGGCTCCGCAAACAACGTGAGATATTTCGATTTATCCTCGAATACCCAATCGAAATATTGAACTCCAGTTGTTGAGTCGTTGTGTGTGTTAACATCATGGAGATCGCTAAACCGATCTATACGGCTAGGTACCAATGATGATCCCAATTCGAAACCGGCTTTTGCCTTGCCGATAAGCGCTTCGGTACGGTCTTTGCCGCGGTGGAGTGCGTCTACGTAGTCATCGTTGAGCTTCGCGTCGGCCCCCTGCCCAAATTTACTTGCAGCGCCATGAACCAAGATCAGCAGCTGGAGACCCAAAACCTCGATACCGGCGGCAATAAGGAAGCTTGGTATGTACTGAAGACCTGTATAGTTTCCGTCTCCATCCGTGACGTTCAGTTGGATCGCCAACTTGTCATTTGAGTCCCGCACTTGAGGCGAGTGCTGGGAATCCGGCACCAGTTTTTCGGTCAAGTACGATACAAAATCGTTATACGCAGTTGCAGAGGGTGCAGAATCCGGGTCATCCCAGCCTTGATCGTAGCCACTACTCACTTCCGACCAGAGCGCCGCCGCATCGTCGCAGAGATTGCTTACGTGCTGATCCTCCAGAGCTCCCTTTAAGGCAGCTGCCATGGCAACGGACGATGGCACGCTCGAAGCGGGCTGTTTTGACCGGGCGATCTGCTGAAAGACAAAAGAAAGTATTTGCCCGCCTATCATAAGTGCAATGCCCACCGGGGGATTGGCGGTCAACGCTGTCATGCCAATAAGCGATATGAGCGAGCCCGCCTCGCCGCCAATTTCCCAACCGCTGACGAGGGCCATTCGCACCCGCGGCTTGGCGTGTTCAGGCGCTGGGGACGTTAGCCCTTGTTGTGGCAACGGCACGGACAGAACGTTTCCGTCAATGGTCATAACGAGAAGCGGAAAAACGAGGTCGATCTGTC
>JANPCW010000157.1:0-2591 GCA_031431155.1 Janthinobacterium sp.
CCTACTGCAAGAGGCGGGCGGCGAGCGGCGTTTGACCAACCTGCTGCATTTGGCCGAACTGCTGCAATCGGCCAGCCGCCAGCTCGATGGCGAGCAGGCCCTGATCCGCTGGCTGGCCGAACAGATTGCCGGCGACGGCGAGGCCGGCGATGAACGCGTGCTGCGGCTCGAGAGCGACGCCGAGCTGGTGAAGGTGGTGACGGTGCACAAATCGAAAGGCTTGGAATACCCATTGGTGTACCTACCGTTTGCGGCCACGGCGCGCAAGGTCGATCGGCGCAACCGCAGCTTTTTTGAATATACCGATGATGATGGCGTGCGCCAATTCGATCTGTCCCTGTCGGACGACGCCTTGCAAGCGCTCGAGCGGGCCCGTATCGAAGAGGACTTGCGCCTGTTTTACGTGGCCGTGACCCGCGCCTGCCATTTCCTGTGGCTGGGCGTGGCCACCAGCACGGGCAAAAAAAAGGCGGGCGAGAATAGCCTGCATGAGTCCGCGCTCGGCTATTTGCTGGCCGGCGGCGAACCGATGGGACAGGACCAGATGGCAGCGCGCTGGGACAGCTGGCGCGCCGGCTGCGGCGCAATCGCGATCCAGACTCTGGACGCGCCCGACGGCGCGACCAGGCTGGCGCGGGTCGAGGCGCGTGCGGCGCTGCTCGATCCGGCGATTTTTTCGGCCAGCTTTGAACGCGACTGGGCGGTTGGCAGCTTCAGCTCGCTCGCGCGCCGGGTCGGCCCGGTCGCCTATCAGTATCAGGCGCCGCTGCGCGCCGGGGAAGAAAACCTGCTGGAGCCGGGCGACAAGGCGTCGCCGCTGCACAGCGACGCGGCGCCGTGGCACCGGTTTCCGCGCGGTCCGGTGCCTGGCAACTTTCTGCACGAACAGCTCGAGTGGATGGGGCAGGAGGGCTTTGAGCGGGTGCATGACGCGCAGTTCGAGACCCGTCTGGCGGCCCGTTGCGAGCGCGCCGGGTGGGGCCACCGGCAGCAAGACGCCATCGCCTGGCTGCGCGCGGTGGCGACAACGCCATTGCCGCCGCTCGATGCGGCGCTGTGCGAGATCGAATCGGTCTTGCCCGAAATGGAATTCTGGTTCCCGAGCGAGCGCCTGCACACGCGCGACCTGGACCAGCTGTGCACCTTGCACCTGCTCGACGGCGCGCCCCGCGGCGCGCTGCCCGAACGGCAGTTGCATGGCATGCTGAAAGGCTTCGCCGATCTGGTGTTTGAATGCGATGGTCGCTACTGGGTGCTCGACTATAAATCGAATGCGCTCGGTGCCGGCGATGCGGCCTATCACCGGTTGGCGCTGGCCGCCGGCATAGCCGAGCACCGCTACGATGTCCAGGGCGCAATCTACATGCTGGCCCTGCATCGCCTGCTGAAAAGCCGCCTGGGCCCCAACTACCTGCCGCAGCAACACCTTGGCGGAGCCATTTTTCTGTTCTTGCGCGGCATCGCCAATCAGCAAACCCATGGCTGCTATCTGCTGCAAGCGGATCCCGCGCTGATCAATGGGCTCGATACTTTACTGAACCAGGAATCCGAGCTTGAAGACGACCATGATGAATGACGCGCTGACGGCCAGCATCGATAGCCTGACCGAGGCCGGCCAACTGCGCCGCCTGAGCGGGGCGTTCGCGCGCTTCATCGGCTCGCTGGGCAGCGCATCGCCCGCGCTCAGACTGGCCTGCGTGGTGTTGGCCGAGCTCGAAGGACGTGGACACAGTTGCGTCATCCTGGCTCAACTGGCCGGCGACCCGGTCGCGCTTCTGGGCTGGAGCGACGAGCAGTGGCGCGCATTCTCGGACGCGGCCGCTGCCGCCGGTACCGTGTTGCCGAGAAGCGCATCTGCCTGGTGCGCGCAGCTGAGCGTGTCGCAGCAGGTGTGGCGGGTCGGCGATCTCGATTTCCAGCAGCCGCTGGTGCTCGATGGCGAGCGGCTTTACCTGCGCCGCTATTGGCGCGACGAAATGCTGGTGGCGGGCGCCATCAGCGTGCGCGCCCGCAGCACGCGCGAGATCGATGGCGCCGAGGTACGCAAGTGGCTCGACATTCTGTTTGAAACGGCGCCCGACGCGGCCGGGCCCGACTGGCAAAAAATCGCGTGCGCAATCGCATTGCGTAGTTCCATTGCGATCATCACAGGTGGCCCCGGCACCGGCAAGACCTACACAGTGGCCCGCTTGCTGGCCCTGCTATTCGCGCTTGCCGATGATGCCACGCGCCTGCGCGTTGCGCTGGCAGCGCCAACCGGCAAGGCTGCGGCGCGCCTGAAGCAGTCGATCGATTCGGCGCTGGCCGGCCTGGCGCACAAGGTCGGTGCAGCCTTGCCGTTAGCCGATCTGACGGCGCGCATGGGTGCCGCGCGCACCCTGCACAGCCTGTTGGGCGCGCGCCCGGACACGCGCGCGTTGCTGCATCACGCGGGCAATCGGCTCGACGTCGACGTCGTGATCGTGGATGAGGCGTCGATGGTGCATCTGGAAATGATGGCGGCCCTGTTAGTGGCGTTGCCGCCCAATGCGGTGCTCATTTTGTTGGGCGACAAGGATCAGCTGGCGTCGGTTGAGGCGGGCGCGGTGCTG
>JANPCW010000158.1:0-1612 GCA_031431155.1 Janthinobacterium sp.
CGACCAGCTCGGGATCGCCGGCCTCAGACGCGCCGACGCCGGCCGCTGCGCCAGCCGGCAGCGGGCCCAGGGCATCGAGCCGGTGCAACTCGGGATCGTAGTGATACAGGCCTGCGGACAAGCCGTCGACCATGTGCGCCAGCACGTAGAGCTCGCTGGGAAACAAGGCGCCCGAGGAAGGCGCGGCGCGCAACGCGTTTCCGCCGCGCCGCTCCGTAATTCCGGCCGACAAGTACAGCAATTGGCCCAGTTCGGCCAGGTTCAGGCGATGCGCGCGCGCAGCCGGTGCGCGCAGCATGGCGCTCAGACCATGCGCACCCGGCTTCCCACGTTCGAGGGCAATCTTTGGAGCATCGGGGTAGTGCTTGAAGGTCGGTGGCGCTCCCCATTCGACTCCCGGTGCGCGCTTGAACACGCTGCCGCGCGACTCCGACGAAAACTCGTGATAGCGGATCACGGCATCGGCTGGCCCCGATCTGGGCCCGGCGATTGGATCGACCGTGCCCCAATTGAGCCACAGCTCACTGGCGCCGTGGCGGGTGCCAAGCAGGAATGCCGCCGCCAAGGCAGCGAGGATGGCGGCCGTTTTTCCCAGCGCCAGCCTGCCCTCGCCCGTATGCCCGCCCGCAGGTGGGGCCAGCTGATTGCGCCGCAACCACTTCACCACGACCGGCAGGTTGAAAATCAGATGCACCGACACCAGCAGCAAGGTCGCGTAGCCGAACAAGTAGTGCAAATCGAACACTGGCAACTGCTGGTTGGCCACCCAGAATACGCCCAGACTCGCGGTCGTAAGCAGATAGACAATTAACAGGATACTGGTCTGCACATTGAGCGCAAGGCGCGACGGCGCCCGCCCGCGCCACGCCAGCACCGCGATGTATGTCGCGTACAGCGAAAGCGGCAAGAGCACCCAGATGACCTTTGGCACCATGGTTTGGTCACCTTGCACGAATGTGATTAGAGCGGATCTAGAGTTGCAATCATAATCATAACCATCACCATCACCTTCTCGCCACCACCGAGCCAACGCCCGAGCATTGGTACGAAGGGCTATTTTTACTTTAACGGTGCGGTTGCAGAGACCAGGCGTGCGCGCGACTCCACGACAACGGCGCTGAGCGCTTGATAGCTCTGGCGCAGCAAGGACTCGACCGCCACCCAGTCCGCCTCGCTGAGACCGCCCGCCTCGTCCTTCGCATCGCGCAGCATCATCGCCGCCGCGCGCAAGCTGCCATGCTTGAGCGTCGCATCGAGCGGCAGCAAGTAGACGGCTGCCGCCGCTTGCGCGCAGGCATGTTCCACTGCGCCGGGCGGGTAGTGGGCACGGTCGCGATGCACGATCCACCACGTCAATTCCAGGCTTGCCGCACGCTGCACGTCGAATTTGATGTTCCCAGTGCGTCGAATCATTTCAAAATACGATCGCAGCGCTGGCAGAGCGCGCTGATAGTCGCTGCGTTGTTTGCCCGCTTTAAAGGTGAACGCCGCCGAGGCACCGTAATAGGCGCCCACGTACGCCCCGAGCAGGGTTAGCTGATACTGCGTGCGCAGCATTTGGGCCAACTCGTGAAATAGGCGCAAGGGCTGATGCGCGTAATATGAGCGCCAC
>JANPCW010000159.1:0-2660 GCA_031431155.1 Janthinobacterium sp.
GGGGTGGTCTACGTGGCCCAGCCGGGCGGCAAACTGCTGGCGCTGGCGTTGGCGAACGGCGCGCCCAAGTGGGAGAGCGTGGTCGGCGAAGCGCGCGGCGCAACCGAACTGGAGCGCGTCACCGACGTCTCCGGCACCCCGGTGCTGTTCGACAAGGATGTCTGCGCCGTGTCGTATCAGGGGCGGGTAGTGTGCTTCGACGCGGCCACCGGCAACCCGCGCTGGGGCAAGGAATTATCGTCTGACGTGGGGCTGGCGGTGGACCAGCGTTTCGTGTTCACGGCCGACGAAAAAGGCGCGGTCTCGGCCTTTGGCCGCGAAGGCGGACAGAGCGCCTGGAAGAACGACAAGCTCGCTTACCGTAGGCTCTCGACGCCGGTCTCCTACGGGCGTGCAGTGGCGGTCGGCGACTACCAGGGCCAGATCCATTTCCTGGCGCGCGAAGACGGTGCATTTATAGGTCGGGTCAGCACCGACGGCAGTCCGATCATCTCGGTGCCGCTGGTGGCTGGCGCGAATTTGATTTTTCAAACGCAATCAGGGACAGTGACCGCTCTCGCGGTCGAGTAACACAATGAAGCCGGTAATCGCACTTGTAGGCCGACCTAACGTCGGAAAATCGACGTTGTTCAACCGTCTCACCCGCTCGCGCGATGCGCTGGTGGCCGACCTGCCTGGCCTGACGCGTGATCGTCACTATGGCGAAGGCCGGGTCGGTGAGCGTCCCTTCCTGGTGATCGACACCGGCGGTTTCGAGCCGGTCGCCAAGGAAGGCATCATGCACCAGATGGCGCTGCAGACCAAGCAGGCCGTGGCCGAAGCGGACATCGTCATCTTCATCGTCGACGGGCGCCAGGGCTTGACCCCGCACGACAAGACCATCACCGAATTCTTGCGCAAGGCGGGCCGTCCCGTCATGTTGGTGGTCAATAAATCGGAAGGCATGCGCTACACCGCGGTGGCCGCCGATTTCTATGAGCTGGGGATGGGCGATCCGATCGCCGTCTCGTCGGCCCATGGCGACGGCGTCACCGACATGGTGGAAGAGGCGCTCAACCTGGCGTTCGCGCAGCGCGCCCCGGAAACCGAAGAAGCCGAGCCGGTCGCGCGCGGCATCAAGATCGCCATCGTCGGGCGCCCCAACGTGGGCAAGTCGACCTTGATCAATACCTTGCTGGGCGAGGAGCGCGTGATCGCGTTCGACATGCCGGGCACCACCCGCGATTCGATCGAGATTCCGTTCGAGCGCGAAGGCAAGCAGTACACCCTGATCGACACGGCCGGGATCCGGCGCCGCGGCAAGGTGTTTGAAGCGATCGAGAAATTCTCGGTCGTGAAAACCCTGCAGTCGATCGCCGAGGCCAACGTGGTGGTGCTGCTGCTCGACGCGCAGCAAGACATTTCGGAGCAGGATGCCCATATCGCCGGCTTCGTGCTCGAGACGGGCAGGGCGCTGGTGGTGGCCGTGAACAAGTGGGATGGCTTGCGCTCGGACCAGCGCGACGAAATCAAGATCGATATCGACCGCAAGCTCGATTTCCTCTCGTTCGCCAAGACCCATTACATCTCGGCCTTGAAGGCGTCCGGCATCGGGCCACTGATGAAGTCGCTCGACGCAGCCTATGCGGCCGCCATGTGCGACCTGTCGACTCCCAAGCTGACGCGGGCCCTGATCGAGGCCGTGGAGAAGCAGGAGCCGCGCCGCAAGGGCTCGATCCGGCCGAAACTGCGCTATGCGCACCAGGGCGGACAAAATCCGCCCATCATCGTGATCCACGGCAATGCGCTCGATGCGGTGGGCGATCCGTACAAGCGCTATCTGGAAAAGCATTTCCGCGATACGTTTTCGCTGGTCGGCACGCCCTTGCGTATCGAATTTCGCGTCGGTAAGAATCCGTTTGCCAAAGGTCAGAAATAGTGCGGCCAAGTGCGACATGCAATACGAAAACAGGTTACATTAGATTCGCGGCATCATCGGCTTGCAACAGAGTGCGACAGAGTGATGCCCGGGCACTTGAAATCGAGCGAATTGCCTCCAATTCCTAACTACAACAACATCACGGAGCTGTCATGAGCAACAACAACAAAGGGCAACTGTTACAAGACCCATTTCTCAATGCCTTGCGCAAGGAGCATGTTCCGGTCTCGATCTACCTGGTCAACGGGATCAAATTGCAGGGCCATATCGAGTCATTCGACCAGTACGTCGTTTTGCTGCGCAATACCGTCACCCAGATGGTGTACAAGCACGCCATCTCGACCGTGGTGCCGGCGCGTGCGGTCACGATCAACCCTGAACCCGCAGCGGAATAAGGCATTGCGCCGGATCTTGCCAACCTTCGTGCCAACCTGCGTGAACCCGTTATGCGCGCGGCGCTAGTGGGTATCGACTTTGGCACTGGCGATTTTGCGGCCAGTGTCGAAGAACTGTCGCTGCTGGCGCGCTCGGCCGGCGCCGATCCGATCACGACCATCACGGCCAAGCGTTCCAGCCCCGATTCCGCCTACTTCGTGGGCAGCGGCAAGGCCGACGAAATCGGCCAGGCTTGCGCCGACAACGGGCTTGAGATCGTCATCTTCAACCACGCCCTGTCCCCGGCCCAGCAGCGCAACCTCGAAAAGCGCCTGCAAATCCGGGTGCTCGACCGCACCAGCCTGAT
>JANPCW010000160.1:0-4908 GCA_031431155.1 Janthinobacterium sp.
GCCTGCCGGCGCTACCGCAGCATGACTGGCAGCAACGCTCGACGCTGCCCGTGCCACTGGCGCCGCGGCCATGCGGGCAGCCGGTCTGGCGGCGGCCGGCGCGGCCGGCACGGTGCGATCGAGTCCGCCATTGCCTGGGCGAAATGCCAGCATGCGCAGCAAGGTCATCGTGAAGCCGGCGTATTCGTCTGGAGCAAGGCCAAGTTCATTGCGCCCATGGACTGCGATTTGATAGTACAACTGCACTTCTTCGGCGTCGAAGGCCAAGGCAAGGCGCATGATGTCGGCCAGCTCAGGCAAGTCTTGCGGCACGGCCGACGGCACGGTTTGGGCCAGGGCAACGCGGTGCAGCAGCGTGCCCAAGTCTTGCAAAGCGCCATTGTAGGACAGGCTGCGGGCCGCCATTTCGTCGGCCACGGCCAGCAGATCAGCGCCGTCCTGCCCGGCAAGGGCGTCGAGCAAGCGGATCAGATAGGTCTGATCGAGCGCGCCAAGCATCCCTTGGACCGCCCCCAGCGAGACTTCGCCGGCGGCGTAAGCAATCGCCTGATCGGTCAGCGACAAGGCGTCGCGCATCGAACCGTGCGCGCCTTGCGCCAGCAAGCGCAGCGCCGCTGATTCAAAAGCGATGCCTTCCTGACCGAGGATAGCGTCGAGGTGGCCGATGATGAGGCCGGGAGGCATTTGCTTGAGGTTAAATTGCAGGCAGCGCGACAGCACCGTGACGGGAATTTTTTGCGGATCGGTGGTCGCCAGAATGAATTTGACGTGTTCCGGCGGCTCTTCCAAGGTCTTCAACATCGCATTGAAGGCATGGTTGGTGAGCATGTGCACTTCATCGATCATATAGACCTTGAAGCGGGCATTCGACGGCGCATACACAGCCTGCTCCAGCAACTGGGCCATTTCATCGACGCCACGGTTCGACGCAGCATCCATCTCGATATAGTCGACGAAACGGCCGGCATCGATCGCGCTGCAGGCGTCGCACACGCCGCATGGCTGCGCGGTAATGCCGCCAGTGCCGTCGGCACCGATGCAATTGAGCGATTTGGCCAGGATCCGCGACAAGGTCGTCTTGCCGACGCCGCGCGTTCCGGTAAACAAGTAGGCATGGTGCAGCCGTCCACTTTGCAAGGCGTGGGTCAGGGCGCGCACGACGTGCTCCTGGCCGACCAGCGTTTCAAAGTTTTTCGGGCGGTATTTAAGGGCGAGGACTTGATAGGACATGGCGAGATTTTACCGTAGATAGCGCTTGGCGCGGGGAATCTGAGGCTGGGCCAGCGCAGCGGCACCAAGCGGCGTCATGGAAAATTGCGGCGAGGCGCTCCAATATTGCATATAACACAACATTTGCGCCAAGATACTATACGGAATTTTCGACGGAATAAGGGGAGTGTGGGCCGCGGCGAACACGCGCTTGGCGCGAACGGGGCTTAAGGCTTTAAAAAAGATCAAAAGAGGCGAGCCTGATCTGCGGCACTTATGGTTAATAGCCGTGGCTGCTTCGTTCCCGACCTGACCAGGTTAGCCATGCCACAATGCGCAGGGGCCCGCCAGCGCCAATTATACCCGAGCTGCCCGATTTCGGGGGACGCGCCATGAAAATCTGTGCGGCGCACCCCTCCTCTCACCTCAAATACCCAGCTGCTGCCAGATAAGGTCGACCCGTTTTTTCACTTCCGGCGTCATCGAAATCGTCGTGCCCCACTCGCGGCTGGTCTCGCCCGGCCATTTATTGGTGGCGTCGATCCCCATCTTGCTGCCCAGTCCACTGACCGGCGAGGCGAAGTCGAGGTAATCGATCGGCGTATTGTCGACCAGCAGGGTGTCGCGGCTGGGATCGACCCGGGTCGTGATGGCCCAGATCACCTCCTTCCAGTCGCGGATATCGACATCCTCGTCAACCACGACGATGAACTTGGTATACATGAACTGGCGCAGGAAGCTCCAGACCCCGAACATGACGCGCTTGGCGTGTCCGGGATACGACTTTTTCATCTGCACCACAGCCATGCGGTAGCTGCAACCTTCCGGCGGCAAATAAAAATCGGTGATTTCGCTAAACTGCTTTTGCAGCAAGGGAATGAATACTTCATTGAGCGCCACGCCCAGGATCGCCGGCTCGTCGGGCGGCTTGCCGGTATAGGTCGAATGATAGATGGGGTTGCGCCGCATCGTGATCCGGTCGATGGTAAATACGGGGAAGCTGTCTTGCTCGTTGTAGTAGCCGGTATGGTCGCCGTAAGGACCTTCGAGTGCGTGCTCGTACCCGGATGGATGATTGTCATCCGGATAGATATGCCCTTCCAGCACGATCTCGGCCGACGCCGGCACCCGCAGCTCGCTGCCGATCGCCTTGACCAGCTCGGTACGGCTACCGCGCAGCAAACCGGCGAACTGGTATTCCGACAGGCTGTCCCGCACCGGCGTAACCGCGCCCAGGATGGTGGCCGGATCGGCGCCCAGCGCGACGGCGATCGGATAGGGCTTTCCCTTGCTATGGATCGCGTGCTCGCGAAAATCGAGCGCCCCGCCCCGCTGCGCCAGCCAGCGCATGATCACCTTGTTGGGCGCGATCACTTGTTGGCGGTAAATTCCCAGATTCTGGCGCTTCTTGTGCGGCCCCTTGGTAATGACCAAGCCCCAGGTAATAAGCGGGGCGATATCGCCCGGCCAGCAATGCTGAATAGGCAATCTGGACAGATCGACATCGGCGCCCTCCCACACAATTTCCTGGCAGGGCGCGCCGCGCAATTCCTTGGGCGACATATCCCATACGGCTTTTACCAGGGAACCGAGACCCAACAAGTCCTTGAACCCTTTTGGCGGCTCCGGCTCTTTCAAGCGCGCCAGCAGGTGCCCGATCCTGCGCAACTCGCTGACATCATGCGCCCCCATCCCGAGCGCGACCCGGCGCGGCGTGCCGAACAGATTGCCCAGCACCGGGATCGTGTGCCCGACCGGATTCTCGAACAGCAAAGCCGGCCCGGCGGCGCGCAAGGTGCGATCGCACACCTCGGTCATCTCCAAATATGGGGAAATTGGCACGGAAACGGGTTTAAGTTCGCCCATTAGTTGCAACTGCGAAATAAAATCGCGTAGATCAGTATATTTCATCTGTTTTTAATTTTTATTGACTGGAGGCGCGATTCTTCAAAATTAATCGGCAAGTAATTGATTCTATTGGGTTTTGTTGCGCTGCAGCGTAAAAAGTAAGACATAAAAGTAATGAAAACAGTCAGTGCTAGTATTGACTTGATATAAACGGCCTCTTACAATTCGCCCAAGTTGATGAGAACACCAGTCTGCGGACTTGATTTTAGCGGTTCTCATCCTCTTTCACGGGGTTCCGGGCCCCATATGACATTTTAAGGAGTGTTTTCAAAAGGCGTCTGCCTTACTCCCGGGAAAAGTTGTTTTGCCACTGACCCAATACCACAGGGAACGGTCAGCTCAAGCAAGCAATGACGGCGTTTTTCGTGCGCAACCTGCGACGACAGACGATGTTTCTGATGCACGCCATTGGCAATCCTGCTGCGATTTCGCGGTGTGGACTTCGCACGTGACGCGACACTTCAGGGAAATTTTATGATTAATCGTTTCAACCGGGCGCGCAGCGCTGCCCAAACGGCCAGCCAACAGGCGGCCTCAGCCCTTATCGCTCCGGGCACCGCACGTGGAGTATTAACCGCGGCACAACACGCTTTAACAATTTTTGGTCTTTCCGCCCTGGCCGTCATCGCAATCTTTTTCGTGCGACCTGACCTGGCCAAGCAATTATCGCAAGCGCTGATGCAGGAACCGGCCACCCAAGCCATGCTACCGGCGACGGCTCCCTCGGCCCCGCTGCAAGTAGTGGTAGTGGCGTCAGCGGTCGAAGTTGCTGCGCCGCCGACACTGGTTAAAGCCAAAGCGCCAGTCGCCATCCAGAAGCAACAGCGCTGGGTCACGTCCTGGCTGTCCAAGAAGTATCGGGTTGCCGGCGACGCGGCGCACATGCTGGTCTCGACCGCTTACTTGACGGCCAACGAGATGAAACTCGATCCGCTCCTGATCCTGGCGGTGATGGCGATCGAATCGGGTCTGAATCCGTTTGCCGAAAGCCAGGCCGGAGCTCAAGGCTTGATGCAGGTGATGTCCAAGGTTCATCATGAAAAGTTTCAGAAATTGGGTGGCGTTCGCGCTGCGCTCGATCCGGTTGCCAATATTCGTGTCGGCTCACAAATTTTGAAGGATTACGTGACCCGTGGCGGTTCGGTCGAAGCAGGCTTGAAGACTTATGTCGGCGCCGCTGCGTTCAAGACTGACAGTGGTTACGGGTCCAAGGTTCTGGCCGAGTATCGTCGCCTGAAACTGGTTGCGGTCGGCAAAGCGATTCCGACCAGGTCGCCAGTGACTCAACCATCAACGACGGCAACGGCCGGCGTTGACGCCGCACCGGCGCAAAAGAAAACGGACGTGGAAAAACTCGATCGCCTGGCCAAGAACGAGCAAGTGGCCGGTTTATAAAGCGAGCCCCGGCCAAGCTGTCTGACAGCCTGGTTTTTACGCACCGATATAAAAAAACCACCGAATCGGTGGTTTTTTTATATCGGTGCGAGCGCTTCGGCTTGGCGCGCCGAATCGCATTGTTAATTAGCGCCTAGCGCCGCTTGTCGGCCGCAACTTCCTCGACGCGCACTTTGGCGGCAAGTTTATCGAGCACGCCGTTGACGTACTAGTGGCCGTCGATACCGCCAAACGATTTGGCCAGCTCGACCGCTTCATTGATGACGACGCGGTACGGAATGTCGAGCTGGTTGGTCAGTTCGAACGCGCCGATCAAGAGCACCCCATGTTCGATTGGCGAGAGCTCGGCGACGCCGCGGTCGATCAACGGCGCCAGACTGGTGCGCAAGGCCACCG
>JANPCW010000161.1:0-3971 GCA_031431155.1 Janthinobacterium sp.
CTGAGCTCAGCAGCAGCGCTCCCACAGTCGCCGCCGCCCCGAGTGCAAACACCGGACGCAACCAGTTGGGCCATTGAATCAGCCAGACCACCACAGAGGTCGCATAGGCGGCCGCGAGCGGCGCCATCAACATGCCCGCCACCGCCGCATCGGCCAGCCACGTGGTGCGCGTTGGGATCGGAAGGGTGCGGGACCAAGCCAGGACGTCGGCCGGAAGCAAGCGTTTGCGCAATAGCCAGACCGGCAGCGACGTCACCAGGGCGTTGACGGCAACGATGCCCAGCGCCATCGGCCATGCCAGCGTCGCAGCGTACAGGGTCGGGAGTGCAATTACCGCAAGCAAGCCGATTAGTACAGGGCCGGCTGCAACCGCAAAAATGATCGCCGCGTTTTTAAAGCTGGCAACGAAGTGGATCAGCGCAAAATGCGCAAGGCGCATGCGAAAGCGAATGTAGCGATGACTCAAGCTGGCCTCTGCGTGAGAGAGCGGGAACGGGTTGAGATCCACAAAGCGAAAGCGGAAAAGAATAAGGGCCCGACGAATCGGGCCCTTATTGGTGTTGGCGGAGTGGACGGGACTCGAACCCGCGACCCCCGACGTGACAGGCCGGTATTCTAACCAACTGAACTACCACTCCAAGCTACTTTGATCGGTGTTGCTGATCTTGCGAAGCATGAATGTTTTTCCGACTTGGTGGGTGCTGAGAGGCTCGAACTCCCGACCTACGCCTTGTAAGGGCGCCGCTCTACCAACTGAGCTAAGCACCCAAGTTGCATCTGGAAAAACATCCGACGTTTGTCACCACGTCTGAAGAGGCCGAATTCTATAATATGGTTTGGCGATGTGCAAGTTTTATTTGAAAACATGAACATATAGTCTGCGATCCGCAGGGAAACAAGGCAGAAAGGCGTGATGGCGATCGGGAGCGCGGGAAGGGTTGGGCGTTAGGGATGCACCCGCGCTGCGTGGAATATTTTGTGTCATGATTCCAACGTATGGCATTGAAACGCGTGGCCAGCGCGGGAAATTGCCGGCAACCTGCCGTTATCGAAAATGAGAGCACGACTATGCCTACTGAAATTGCCCCTCGCCAGTTGCTGCTGCAACTGTTTCACGCAGCAGTAGCCGCCGTCGATCCGTTTGAGGTGATCGGGCGCCACCTGCCGCAGGCGCCCAAGGGCCGGACCGTGGTGATCGGGGCCGGCAAGGCGTCGGCCCGCATGGCCCAAGGCGTCGAACGCCACTGGAAGGGTGCGTTGACGGGGCTGGTAGTGACACGCTACGGCCACGGCGCGCCGACCCGCCAGATCGAGATCATCGAAGCGTCCCACCCGGTTCCGGATGACGCCGGCCAGCTTGCCGCCGAACGCATGCTGGCGTTGACCAGCAACCTCACTGAGGACGATTTGGTACTGTGCCTGATTTCGGGCGGCGGCTCGGCCCTGTTGTCGCTGCCCGCGCCCGGCATTTCTCCGAACGAAAAGCGGGAGATCAACCGCCAGTTGCTCAAGAGCGGGGCGCCGATCAACGAGATGAACTGCGTGCGCCGGCATCTGTCGGCTGTCAAGGGCGGGCGGCTGGCGCTGGCTTGCTATCCGGCCAAAGTGGTCACGCTGATCGTGTCCGATGTACCGGGCGATGACCCTGCCATCGTTGCTTCCGGCCCCACGATTGCCGATGGCAGCAGCGCCCTTGATGCCCTTGCCATCCTTGAGAAATATGCGATTCCGATACCGCCTTCGGTGCGCGCCGTGCTGGTGGATCCCGCCTTCGATTCGCCCAAACCGGACGATCCGCGCTTGCGTGGCAACGAAACCATCGTCATCGCGACGGCGCAGGATGCACTGGATGCCGCAGCGAGTGTGGCCCAGGCGGCCGGCTATACGCCTTTCATTCTCAGTAGCAGCATGGAAGGGGAGGCGCGCGAGGTTGCGCTGGTTCACGCCGGTATCGCACGCCAGCTGGTATTGCATGACCAGCCCGTACCGAAACCGTGCGTCATATTGTCCGGCGGCGAAACCAGTGTGACCGTACGCGGCAATGGGCGCGGCGGGCGCAATGCCGAATTCCTGCTGGCGCTGGCGATCGGGCTGCAGGGGCTGGACAAGGTGCATGCGATCGCCTGCGATACGGATGGCATCGACGGGACGGAAGACAACGCCGGATGCGTGCTGGCGCCGGACTCCTTGGCGCGGGCCGCCCAGCTTGGGCTCGATGCGCGCGCGCTGCTGGCCGACAATGACGGCTATGCGTTCTTCGACGCTTTGGGCGATCTCATCATTACCGGGCCGACCCGTACCAATGTGAATGATTTCCGGGCGATCCTGGTGCAGGCTTAATGACTCGTGACGACTGACTGGGCTTGCAGCAATCTGTGTTTCAGGTAATACTGTACATAATTACAGTGTGCCCCGCACCGGGGTATTCAAGATCACGGTGACCCGCATTTGAATGACCCTGTCCGAAAAATCATCCATTGCGATTGCGACTGTTTTTACGCTGCCGTCGAGATGCGCGACGATCCCGCCTTGCGCACCGTGCCGGTGGCGGTCGGCGGGCGGGCCGACCAGCGCGGAGTGGTGGCAACCTGCAACTACGAGGCGCGGCGCTTCGGCGTGAAGTCGGCGATGGCCACTGCGCAAGCCCTGCAGCGCTGCCCGGGGCTGGTGGTGTTGCCGCCGACGATGGAAAAATACCGCATCGCATCGCGCCAGATCCTGGCGATCTACCGCGATTACACGGATCTGGTCGAACCCTTGTCGCTTGACGAAGCCTACCTGGACGTGACCGGTTCGCTCCACTGCAAGGGCAGCGCGACCTTGATTGCGCAGGAAATCCGGGCCCGCATTTTTGATACGGTCGGCATCACCGCATCGGCCGGTATTGCGCCAAATAAATTTCTGTCGAAGATCGCCAGCGACTGGAATAAACCGGACGGCCAGTTTGTGATCCGCCCGCATGAAATCGACGCCTTCGTGGCTGAGTTGCCGGTCAAGAAGCTGTTCGGCGTGGGCAAGGTGACCGCTGCCAAGCTCAACGGTTTGGGCGCGCAAACCTGCGCCGATCTGCGTTCGTGGACATTGCTGGAATTGCAGCACCATTTCGGCAGCTTTGGCGCGCGTTTGTTCGAGCTATGCCGCGGGATTGACGTGCGCCCGGTGTGCAGTTCACATGAGCGCAAATCGGTCAGTGTGGAGGAGACTTACACGCCGGACGTGCCCGATTTCGCCGCCTGCCTTGCATTGCTGCCGGAACTGTTCGAGAGCCTGCAGGGGCGGATCAAGCGCTGCGGGGCCGAGAAAAACGTGCAGAAACTGTACGTCAAGCTCCGTTTTGCCGATTTCCATCAAACCACCGTCGAATGCGTCGGAACCCGCCCCCAGCTGGAAATGTTTGCCAAGCTGCTGGAAACCGGTTACCAGCGCGGGTGCCAGCCGGTGCGTCTACTGGGCGCCGGCGTGCGCCTGGGCGAAGCGGAAAATATCGAACAGCTCTCGCTATTTGGCAATGAACCACCATAATGCGTGGTTGAAAAACTATCCAAACCGAATAATTTCTTCACTCCAATGACCACAGTCGAGCCCGCATGACCGTGTAAAATGGCGTTCCCCTGGCATTACTGAACAAGGCAATTACTTATGTGGTTCAAGAACCTTCAGATTTACCGCCTGCCTGCTCCTTGGGCATTCACTCCAGAACAAATGGAAGCTGCGCTCGCGCCGCATTCCTTCGTGCCTTGCACCAGCATGGACTTGCTGCGCCAGGGTTGGGATTCGCCGCGCAACAACGGCAGCCTGGTGCATTCCGTCAACAAGCAAATGCTGATCTTGCTCGGCACGGAAAAGAAACTGTTGCCAGCCTCGGTAGTGAACCAGGTGGCCAAGGCTAGAGCGGCCGAGATGGAAGAAGCGCAAGGCTTTGGCTTGGGCAAGAAAGCGATGAAAGAATTGAAGGAACGCGTCGCCGACGA
>JANPCW010000162.1:0-2313 GCA_031431155.1 Janthinobacterium sp.
CAACGTGGCGCGATGCGGCCCTACAGTGAGCGACAGCTGCACCGGCGCAGTCGCAGAGGCCGCCGCGTGCACCGCATTGTCAAGCAGAATCAGCAGAATCTGCCCAACTGTCCGCGCCGCGCCGATCCG
This sequence comes from Janthinobacterium sp., assembly GCA_031431155.1. GTDB lineage: Bacteria > Pseudomonadota > Gammaproteobacteria > Burkholderiales > Burkholderiaceae_D > JANPCW01. Next base: position 130 of record JANPCW010000162.1, read on the forward strand.
TGCCGTGCCGCCCGCTAGCGACAGTTCCAGCGGCACTTGAGGATGGCGCAAACGCCATGCTTGCACGAACCCGCCCAGCCAATCGCCGGCAGCCACACTGGCCTCTGGCGCTGCGACGCTTTCGACTGCAGTTTTCCCCATTTTCTCAAGGGCCGTCTTGCACAGTCCGATTTGCGCTTGAATGGTCAGCAAGTCCCCGCGATAGGCGGCCAGTGCCGCATCCTGGCCGGCCTCATGCATCAACTCGCCGGCCAGCAGCGCAACGGTCGACAGCGGGGTGCCCATCTCATGTGCCGCGCCGGCCGCCTGGGCGCCCAGGGCGACCATCCGCTCATTTTGCAAGTGCTGTTCGCGTGCCAGTGCCAACTGCCGGTCGCGTTCGCGCAAGGCGGTCGACAGGCGCGCCACGAACCAGGTAATGAGCCCGGCCGACACGGCAAAGTTGGCCCACATGCCGGCCAGGTGGTAGCTCACGGCGCGTTCGGGATCGATCACTTGCAAAGGGATGTAGTTCGAGGTCAGTAACGAGTAGCAGGCGATCGATACCAGCGCCAGGATGCATGCATGAAGCCAGGGCAGAATCGCCGCCGCCACCGCCAGCGCCGGCAGATAGAATGAAACGAACGGGTTGGTGGCGCCGCCGGAAAAGTACAGCAACGCTGACAGCGTAGCGACATCGGTCAGCAACTGGATAAATAGCTCGCCGGCGCCGGCCGGGTGCGGACGCTGAATCCGCTGCCAGGTCCATAGGTTGAAGCCGGCGAGAATGGCGATGGCGCCAAACAACGGCGGCAGCGGCAGGCTGATCCCGAGCGAAAATTCGGCCAGCGCCACCACCAGGATCTGGCCAGTCAGCGCAATCAGGCGCATCAGGACCAGCGTGCGCAAGGCTTCGTGCTGCGGCAATACGCGCAAGAAAGAGGGAAACATCATTGCAGCATTATATCGGCCTCTTTGCGCTAACCTGCCGGACTCGGGTGCGACACTATGTCGCATACCGTTTTGCCCACAATCCCTCTATGCTTCAGTAAAAGCGCATCGACGCGACATTCTATTGCGCTTTCGGCTTCAAAAACCGGCCTTGCCGTGGCAGCTGCGTACCTCCTGCGTACCCCCAGATAAGAAAGAAAATAGATGATACTGAAACGAAGCGGCCGCTGCGGCAGCAAGATTTCTCAAACGGTTTTCGTTGCCGCCTGCGCTGCGGCGATTTCGGCGCCCGCCCTTGCCAGTTGCGGCGCCGCGTTTTGCTCGGTCAACACCAATTGGACCACGGAAAGCGCGTTGACCGAGCCCGGCTCCGCGTTCGACTTGCGCTATGAAAGCATTAACCAGGATCAGCCGCGCGCCGGCACAGATAAAGTCGCGGTCGGACAGATTCCCGGCCATGATGACGAAGTGAGCACCTTCAACCGCAACCTGGTGGCGACCTATAACCGCACTTTCAACTCCACATGGGGCCTGACGCTGAGCGCACCGCTGGCGGACCGCGATCATCTGCACATCCACAACCATGACGGTGAAAAAATTGAAGAGCGCTGGAACTATACCGAACTGGGCGACATCCGGGTGCAGGGGCGCTACCGCTTGCCGTACATCGGCGATCCGCTCAATCCGAGCAGCGCGGGCATCAGCTTCGGGCTCAAGCTGCCCAGCGGTAAAACCGATATCGCCAATGCCGATGGCGATGTGGCCGAGCGCAGCCTGCAACCGGGTTCCGGCACCACGGATGCGCTGCTGGGTGCGTATTACCATCAAAAGTTGACTGCGTTGGACGCCGCCTGGTTCGCGCAGTTGCAGTATCAGCATCCTCTGAATAGCCATCAGAACTTCAAACCGGGCGACCAGTTGAGCGTGGATGCAGGTTACCGGCATGGCCTGGGCGCCAAACTCGGCGCGCTGGTGCAGCTTAATTTTCAGGTCAAGCGGCGCGACAGCGGCAGCGAGGCCGAGCCGGAGGATAGCGGCGCCAAGTTCATCTCGGTCAGCCCGGGCTTAAGCTATGCTGTAACGGACCAGCTGCAAGTGTATGGCTTTGTGCAACTACCCGTTTATCAGGACGTCAACGGGCTTCAGTTGACGGCGGAAAAAGCACTGGTGATCGGTGTGAGCAGCCGTTTTTAAGGGAGGGTGGGCAGTATGCTAAAGCGCATGATCGCGATATCGGCATTCCTGGTTTGCCCG
>JANPCW010000163.1:0-2568 GCA_031431155.1 Janthinobacterium sp.
GGAGGACGTCAATAGCAGTGGCGCATCGAGCGACAGCGGTTTCGGCGAGCCGCCCGCCGAAGGAGCGCTTCCAGCACCAAGCGCGCAGGCTGGCCTGGCAGCACCTCAACCGGCAGCAACACCAAACGCCACCGCACCCGCCACGCCCGCCGCCCAGCCCGCGCCGCAAAGCTACTGGATCGCGCTTGCTGCCGGTCTTGCCGCGCTGGCTGTCTTTTATGCGTTTTTTACCTTTGCGCGGCTTGAGATTTTCAAAATGCTGTTGGGCTCGCTGTTTCCTCTGGCATTCATGATTCTTGCCGTGCTTGGCAGCATCGTGTTCGGACTGGCGACACCGACCGAGGCGGCGGCGATGGGCGCGTTCGGGGGCATCCTGCTGGCTGCCGCTTATCGACGGCTCAACTTCACCATGCTCAAGGAGTCGGCCTATCTGGCAACCAAGACCAGCGCAATGGTGTGCTGGCTGTTCGTCGGTTCCAGCATATTTTCAGCCTCGTTTGCCTTGCTTGGCGGGCAGGAAATTATCAATGCATGGGTGCTATCGCTGGACATGACGCCGCTGCAGTTCATGATACTGGCCCAAGTCATCATTTTTCTGCTGGGCTGGCCGCTGGAATGGACTGAAATCATCGTCATCTTCATGCCGATCTTTGTTCCTCTGCTGGCCCACTTCAACGTCGACCCCTTGTTCTTCGGGCTGCTCGTTGCGATGAACCTGCAGACCGCTTTCCTTTCGCCGCCCGTTGCAATGGCGGCGTTTTATCTGAAAGGCGTGGCGCCGCCGCACGTGACCTTGAACCAGATCTTCCTGGGCATGATGCCGTTCATGGCGATTCAGGTTTTCGCCTTGGTTTTACTGTATCTATTCCCGGCGATCGGCTTATGGTTGCCAAGCGTGCTGTACAAATAAAGCCGGACTGCAGCACCGGCTGACCGGCTGACATCGGCAGCTCAGCCGATCAACCCCCTCCTCCACACCATCCGAGGCTCGAAAATCCACAATTCTGTTGCCAGACGGCGAGCTTCGGCATAGCATCCTCCCCTAGTAAAAACTTCGGAGACCGCCAATGTCGCAGGCTGACAAACAAACTGGAACCGGGCGCATGCCGAGCCAGATTCCCTATATTATTGCCAACGAAGGCTGCGAGCGTTTCAGCTTCTATGGCATGCGCAACATCCTCACCCCATTTCTGATCAGTTCGCTCCTGCTATTTCTGCCCCTGGGCGACCGTCCCGGCGAAGCCAAGCACATCTTCCACACCTTCGTGATCGGCGTTTACTTCTTCCCTCTGCTGGGCGGCTGGCTGGCCGACCGTTTCTTCGGCAAATACAACACGGTATTCTGGTTAAGCCTGGTCTATGTGTGCGGGCATGCCTGCCTGGCCATGTTCGATAACAACCTCAAGGGCTTCTACTTCGGGTTGTTCCTGATTGCGCTCGGCTCGGGTGGGATCAAGCCGCTGGTCGCCTCGTTTGTGGGCGACCAGTTCGACCAGACCAATAAGCACAAGGCCAAACTGGTGTTTGACGCGTTTTACTGGATCATCAATTTCGGCTCCTTCTTTGCCTCCCTGCTGATGCCGATTTTCCTGCGCGATTACGGCCCTTCGGTGGCGTTCGGCATCCCCGGCATTTTGATGCTCATCGCCACCATCATCTTTTGGGTCGGCAACAAGAAATATGTGCATGTTCCGCCTGCACCGCCAAACCCCGATTCATTCACGCGGGTAGCGCGCACGGCACTGCTGGCCGCAAACCCGGGCCAATCGCGTCCCGGCTTAACGGTGGCGATGATAGGCGCGTTTGGCGCGATCGTCATCGTTCCAGTGGCAATCGCGGCGGACTGGGGATTCGTGATCGGCGCCTGCAGCGCGCTGGTGTTGCTGTTGGCGTTTGGCGGCATGGGCACCTCGATGCAGTTGGAACGCGCCCGCGGCGCCCACCCCGAGGAAGCGGTGGAAGGCGTGCGCGCAGTGCTGCGCATCCTGATCGTGTTTGCGCTGGTGACGCCGTTCTGGTCCCTGTTCGATCAAAAGGCCTCGACCTGGATCGTTCAAGCGAACTCGATGATCAAGCCAAGCTGGTTCGAACCTGCGCAGATGCAGGCGCTCAACCCGCTGCTGGTCATGCTGCTGATCCCGTTCAACAATATCGTGCTCTACCCCGTTCTCAAACGCATCGGCTGGGAAGCGACGGCGCTGCGCCGCATGACGGTCGGTATCGCGTTTTCCTCGCTGGCATGGGTTGTGATCGGTGCGATCCAGGTGGCGATGGATGGCGGCTCCAGCATGTCGATCGTCTGGCAAATCCTGCCGTACGCCCTGCTGACCTTTGGTGAAGTGCTGGTATCGGCTACCGGACTTGAATTTGCCTACAGTCAGGCGCCGGCCGCGATGAAGGGCGCCATCATGAGCTTCTGGAATCTCGCCGTGACAGTGGGCAACTTGTGGGTCCTGATCGTCAACGCCAGCGTCAAGAACGCCACCGTGACCGCCAGCATCGCCTCCAGCGGGTTCAGCGTGATTGCATTCCAAATGTTCTTCTTTGCCGCGTTCGCCTTATTGGCTG
>JANPCW010000164.1:0-4232 GCA_031431155.1 Janthinobacterium sp.
CCCTCGTTTAGAACGCTGCCAAACCTCGTTCTTTCAAAAATACCATGCGCTTCAGGTTGTAACTGGCCGCCTTCAGGTTCAGCGCAAACCTGGTGCGCACGATGCCCATGCAACGCACCAGTTTGCCGCCCATCTGCGCCAGCGCGCCGAACACGTGTTCGACTCTGGCGCGCGGGGTGGCGATGCCACGATTGCGCTGCTTTTGCGTCGCCGAAATGGCCTTCGTGGCAGTGCCTTTTCGCTGGATATGGACGCGCCAGCCGGCCTGATTCAAGTCGGCTTCGCGTCGCGCGCTGGGATAACCACGGTCAGCATAGACGTCGCGGCTGGTATTGTTGGGATCGAGCAGGTCTTCAAAGATGCAGGTATCGGCGACGGCGGCATCCGTGATGATGACTTTGCGAATCAGTTTGTGACGCTTGTCGACGCTGGCGTGGAGCTTGTAGCCGAAGTGGCTCTTGCCGTGTTTCTTGGTCCACTTTGCATCGACATCCTTTTGGGCACGCTTGTGGGCTTTCCAATCGGTGGGCATGGCGCTTTGCTTGACGATCTCAGCCTCTTCGCGCTTGTTGCGCTGTACCGGCGCCGGCACCAGCGAGGCATCGATGATCTGGCCGCAGCGCGCCAAATAGCCGTTCGCCAGCAGTTGCTGCTGCACCTGGTCGAACAACTCGGTGCCCAATCCTGCCTGGGCCAGGCGGTCGCGAAACAGCCAGATCGTCTTCGCATCGGGAATCGTGCTGCTGCCGGTCAGCCCGAGAAACGACAGAAAACTGCGGCGGTCGAGCAGCTGGTATTCGAGCGCATCGTCGGCTAGGTTGTAGAGTTGTTGCAGCACCAGAATCTTGATCATCAACGTGGTGGGATACGGTGGCCGACCACCCTTGGCGCGTGATGGCCGGGGCGCTGCGATATCGGCAGTGGCGGCAAGTGCAGCGAAATCGACATGCTTGATCAGTCCGGCCAGTGGATCGCCCAGTTTCTCGCGTCGGTTCCCGCGCTCTTCTTCGGCAAACAGACTGGGTTTCGGCATCATCATTGGGCAGACTCGCGATGTGGATTGGCAATACTGAAATTTTACTCAATCGACCGAACTACCGGGTAGGTTTTTAGAGGTGCCCGTAAGGTGCCGCCATGGCGAAAATTTACAAACATCTCACTACCCAGGAGCGCGCCGTCGTCATGACCATGCGCGACGACCTGTGCTCCATCCGATCCATTGCTAAACGCCTTTGCCGTTCGGCCAGCACGATTGGCCGCGAACTCCAGCGCACCAGCGGCGCCGGCGTCTACGATGCCAACCAGGCCCATGCGCAGTGCCAAACACGTCGTTTGATGCCGCGTCGCCTTCCCAAGATGCACACGGACGGCGCCCTGTTCCAAGTCGTTCGGCATCACCTGAAATTGCTCTGGTCACCACAGCAAATTGCGCGCAAACTTAGGCGCCTTTGGCCCGACAATCTTGCGAAATCCGTGTCCCACGAAACCATCTACAACGCCATCTACTTGCATCCGCGCGGCGAGCTCAAACGCGAACTGATCGCCTGCCTGCGCCACCACAACCAGGCGCGCAAACCGCGCAGCCGTGGCACTGACCGCCGGGGCCAGATCCCGGACATGCAGAGCATCCATATCCGCCCGCCAGAGGTCGAGGACCGCCTCATCCCGGGTCACTGGGAGGGCGACCTGATCAAGGGTGCTGGCAATCGCTCGTCGGTCGGCACTCTCGTCGAGCGCACCACCGGATTTGTGGTGCTCGCCAAGATGGATAATGCGACCACCAAGGCCGTCGTCGACAGCTTCTCCGCCGTGTTCAATCGTGAGCCGGCAGCGATGCGCAAGACCATGACGTACGACCAAGGTCGCGAGATGCATGGCCACAAAATTCTCACCAAACGGACCGGCGTCCAGATCTATTTCGCCGACCCGCACAGCCCCTGGCAGCGTGGCTCAAACGAAAACACAAATGGTTTGCTGCGCCAGTACCTGCCCAAGGGATCGGACCTGTCGATCTATTCACAGGACGAGCTCGACGCCATCGCCTTGTCGCTCAATACGCGACCCCGGGCACGGCTCGATTATGAGTCTCCGCTCGTCGTCTATACTCAGCACATCGCGCTACTGCAACACCCGATCGATACTGTTCATTAACCCAGTGTTGCACTTGGTACTTGAAACCGCCGCTCTACCAGGCATCGCAAGAACGGGACGTCGCTCAGAACCGGATACGCGACCAGGCACGCAATAAAGATCTGGAGCGGGCTGGCATCCATGGAAACAACACGTAAGCAGGCAAGGAAATAATAATCGGGGCTGCGAAGTTCCCCGACATTCCTTCAAATGCAAGTGTGCGGGGCAACCCGGACATCCCCCGCGACTCGGCGCTGGCATCGATCGGCCCCTGGCGTCAAATGCGCATTCGACACTACTTGCCGGAATCCGTGGCGCCAGGTTAACGCCACGGATTCAAGACTCACTCAGCCGCCGTGCGCCAGCAGGGGCGCGGCAATATTGGCTTCCAGTGCCGCATTGAGTTCTTCCAGGCTCTGCTGAATGCTCTTGCCGGCGGTATCGACTGTTACGTCGGCTTTGCCGTACAGCGGCGCGCGCCCTTGCAGGATGCGTCGCAAGTCTTCCATTGCCTCGTTATTGTCATCCATCGGCCGGTGGTCGCCCTGGGCGATGACGCGCGCCATATGCTCTTCGGGCGTCGTTTTCAGCCAAGCGACCAGGCAGGACGACAGCAGCAATTCAAATGTGCCGGGCTCTGCCACCAGCCCGCCCGGGACTTCGATCACGGCGCGCTTGTACTTTGAGATCACCGTTTCCAGCGCGCGTCGCTCATAGCGGCGGTAGCCTGATTGTCCATACAGCGAAAATACCTCGCTCATCGAGGTGCCGGCGTCGCGCTCGATTTCCTGGCTCAGCTTGATGAAAGGAATTCCGATCCGCTTCGCCAACAGTGGGCCCAAGGTCGATTTGCCACCGCCGCGCAAGCCGATCAGCGCGATCCGTTCGCGCCGGCCTTGCGCATGCAGGTTACCGAACTCGACGAAGAGCAATTCCCATACCCGTTGTAATTGCTGCGCATCGAGCCGCACCAGAAATTCGTTGAGCAGCTTGAGCTCGACCGGCGAGTCGCGCTCCTGCAGCAGGTCCGCCAGCGGCGTAGCCAAGGCGTGCGCGATCTGGCGCAGGAGATTGATCGAGATATTGCCTTGCCCCAGTTCCAGTTGCGCCAGATAACGCTCGGAAACTTTTGAATCGCGGGCCAGGATTTTGCGGGTCATCCCGCGCTGGGCCCGGATGGTGCGGACGCGCTCACCCAGCTTGGCCAGGTAAGCGGTTTCCGGCCTCGTGTTTTCCTCGGTAGCGGGCAAGTCCAGAATATTCAGATCGTCCATTGAGTCGCAACCTAATCGAGTTAATCAAATACAAATATTAGCCTCTGCAATGCACTTTATTGCAGGGTGTTCCCATTTTATCAAAAACGGCGGTGAGCGACGGCGGCTCCTTCTATTGCTCAAGCCTGCCTAGAGCCACAAAACGCCGCAAGGGCCATTTCTCAATCAATTATGTATTATATTGCATAAATTTAGCTGGACTTGATGCGGTAGATGCCCTACTATCTGAATCATAATGCATGTCAATGACATTGTCATCAAAATGCTGGTGTAATCTGCGGAGGGACAAATGCAGTGTGCGATTGATCCGAATTCTGGCCGGGGCGCGCCGGCCAGACCGCTCTCATATCCTTACAACGCGGCAGCCGACTTGATCGAGCGCAACCTTGCGGCCGGCAGGGGGCCAAAGATCGCCGTGCATGATGACGCTGGCAGTTATACCTATGCCGAGCTGGCGACCCGGGTGAACCGTTTCGCCGGCGCGCTCAGCACGCTTGGAATTTGCATGGAGCAAAGGATCCTGCTTTGCCTGCAAGATTCGATCGACTTCCCGAGCGCCTTCCTGGGCGCCATCAGGGCCGGGATCGTGCCGGTCGCCGTCAATACCGTGCTAACCAGCCGCGACTACGACTACATGCTGCGCGATAGCCGTGCCCAGGTGCTGGTGGTGTCGGCGGCCTTGCTCGAGAGCTTCAAGCCGCGGGACACAACTTTGATCTCAATAAGGCGCTTTCGTAGAACGTCACCTGTTGAGACTGGCGACGGCTGGGCAGCTGCGGACAGGTGGTGGTTCTTGCGCGGTATTTCAGGGCAACGCGCGGCTTATAT
>JANPCW010000165.1:0-3528 GCA_031431155.1 Janthinobacterium sp.
CCGAACGAGTTCGCTGGTGGAAACGGCTACAAAGGCCACTGGATGATCCAAGGCACCAACATGGTTTGGCGGCACACGACAGGCACGAGCGGAGAAGCGGACATCAACCCCATCCTGCCGGAAAGCGACGCGCGCTTTGCATTGGTCGAGGGTAACGGAAGCCATACGCAGTTTGAACTGATTCAGGCGGTACCGTCGACGGTTTGCACGCGGTGACGGCCACCGGTGTTGGCGATCGCAAACGGTGCTCTGCAACCGCCATGGCGTTGGCGCCGATTCCGAATTGACCCAGGGCGCGGGTTTTGACTGACTTGCCTGCAAGCTGCGCAATCCAGCACTAGGCCAAGCGTTTGCGGCGTGTTGGCGTGAGTCAGCGATTTCCGGCAGACTGGGGGTGCGGCGTCGGCAGCAACACTGAACGTCCGCAGGGGTCGAGACCCACCCGCCAGGCCTTGGAAAACCAGCCGCTTGTTGAGAAATTTCCGTCAACGGCCCGTCTACCCACCTAAGCCGCCGTTCGTTCCAATGTAGGCGAGGAACGCATTTGCAAAAAACTGGTTGGCGTTCCATCGAAGCCCAGTGACCGCAAGCAGTCTTGGTCGTCAGTTGCCAATGGCAGGCGTCCTGCGACCGACGGCAACGCAGCGCAAGCCGTCATTCAGCCTGTGTCTCCGACCGCCAGGAACCGGCCAGGAGCAGCCGGTCGCACTGGTTCCAAAAAGCAGTCTTTCGATGACATTCAGGTCAGGTTTTGCGAGTCCTCATGCACCCGGCGTATAGCTATTGTTATACTGTCAGACAGAATACTAAGTGACTGAAACAAATGAACTTCGAGTCCATTCTTGGCGTCAATAATATCAATTGATATGCGACCCGTGTGTCCGTGTAAACAAACACTGTTGGGCGTCAATCACTTAAACGGATGCAGTGATTAACAGAACACTTGCCACAAAGCATCCATTCATCCAAGGAGAATCGATCATGCGAATTGCCAAGGAAGATGTGGACGTCAAGATGGAAATTCCAGGTGCAGTGATCCGTCAGCGAACGGATTTCGGCGACGCAACCGGATTGGGCAAGATCAGCGGCGAGTATTTCACTCTCTCGGCGGGCGTTGACACGACCCCCTTGTTCCAAGGGCTGGAAGGCAATTTGTGCCAGTGTCCTCACTGGGGCTTCGTACTGCGCGGCCAACTCACCACAACCGACGCGGAAGGCACGCAAGAGACTGTCAAAGCGAATGATCTCTTCTACTGGCCACCTGGGCACAACGTCAAGGTCGATGCGGACGCGGAAATCGTCATGTTCAGCCCTCAGCACGAACACAGCCATGTCATCGACCACATGATAAAGAAAGTCAAAGGCTAGGGTTGGTTTGGTTTGCGTTCGCCCTAGGCCCAACCGATCGTTCCACCGGACCCGCGCGAAAAGCCGCGCCGGCCGGTGAGTTCAGACGCTCCTGAACGTCCGCTTTCCCTTATCGCCAATTTCGCCTTAGGGTCGTGAGCTGCCGATGATCGACGCGCCGCGAATGTCAGCAGCGCAGCGCAAGCGGCCAGTCGAGTTTCGACTGCGGCCGCCGGCAACCGGCCATCAAGAGACATTGGGCGTCCCACGCTCTACGTCAGGTCAAGACCCATTGGAGCCGTTCGCGGCAGGCAGCTTTCCGGCGCTCCATTTCAACCCCAGTCAGAGGGCGTTTAAGATGTGTGCACTTGGGCGCTGGGTGCTGCCTGGCATCGTCTGCGGCCAGCGTCCCTCGTAGCAAAGGGGCGCGATGCGGTCACTCAACGACGCAACCCGTACGCTGGCTGCATTTCGTCAAGGCCGACGCGATTCAAAAAGCACTTCGGGGTATTGATTTTCTGGACCCTCAAGAATCCCGGCAGGGCGCCCCAGCAAGTGTCGGTTGAAGAACGCCAGGGAGTAGGCATTGACAATGTCGTGCGCCCGAAGTCCATTGATTGGCCCTGAGAGCCCCAGCTGGGCGGCCAGAGGCGTCCACCTTGCAATGTCGGTGAAGTTGACGTGAAACATTCCGGGCACGCGCACGAAGTAGCCGGCGCCGGGCAGGCCGTCGTACACCGCGCGCATGCTGGTCTGATGGGCTTCGATTTGCGCCTCTGTCCAACCGCCGACCTTTTGCCTCTCGAGCCGCATGCTGGCGGCATCCCGCGTGATCCACATGCTGGGTTGCTGCAGTCCCGACTTGACGACGACGCTGGGCATGGCGGCGTCCATGACCAGACAGGTACGCAGTCGTGGATCAATTCGGCAGGCTTCGCCCACCACGATGCCGCCCAGCGAAATTCCGAAGGTGCCGATGCGCTGCAGATCGAGCTTGCCCTGAAGGATGCCGTTCGGATCCGCCTGGTTCAGGACGGCAAGCTGATCCAGCGCGAAGCTCACATCCTGCGCGAGGTACGGGATGATGCTGGTGTCATCCAGCGTCCGACCATTCGGGAGCAGCGTGCCCTTGTACGAAGACGCCGACCCGGCCGGCATATAGCTCGGCCCTACGGTCGCACGAAACTGCGCTGGTGTCAGACTGTCGGCCTGATGGCCATCCGGGAAAACGACGGTCGCGGCGGCACCGGGCTGGTCGATGGCGACGACGATGTAGCCGTGGGAGACCAGATGCTCAACCTGGAAAGTGTTCATCTGCCGAAAGCCGGTGGCACCCTCCAGGAAGAGCAGTACCGGGTAGCGGGCTTGATCGACTGCCGCGGCTACGTTGGGCATGGCGTTGGTGGTGACGTACTTGAGGTGCCCGAAGAGGAACGCGGGCTTGCCGTGGATCTGCGCAAAAGCCGCCGTGACGGCGTCGGCGTCCGGTAGGTAGGCGGCGCGCGGGACTGCGGGATTGGCCTGCGCCGGGTACCAGATCTGCACCATCAGCTGGCGTCGCTCTTTCGGATCAGCGGCGAAAACGTCCGTGCGGGATGCATCGACCCAGTGGTAGCTCACGGTGCCGATCCCGTAGGGTCCGGTCGGTTGTGAAAAGCTGAACACAGGGACCAGCACCGGCAGCGCGACGGCGAACGCCAGTCCGAGCGAGCCCAGGCCGACGGCGAGGGCCGCAACCATCGGAGCGGGGCGTGTCCGGCCCGTGGACTCGCCCGCCGGTTTGAAGGCCCGTAGCATCCAGAGCAGAAAGAACAAGGCCGTCAGCAAATAAGCCGGGGCCATTTGCCAGCGCGGACCTTCCACCAGAACTTGTGCTGCGGCCATCGCCAATGAAAGGACGGGTGCAAGGCGAATCCAAAACCTGGAACGCATCCGCGGCAACACCAGGACGCAAAAAGCCAGCATATCGGCCAGCAACAACAGGGTCTCCAGGGTTCTCATCGCGCGCCCGATCCGGCGTGTGTGTCGCGAGTCAGCGTCCCAGGACCCCAAATGACGATCACCATGGCCGCCGCGAAGGCCGTCACCAGACCCCCGAGGCGTATGTCGAAATGCGAGCCGTATACCGGGAACAGCATGTAGCTGAGGTTTAGCGTGGCGTGAAACAGGGCCACCGCAAAC
>JANPCW010000166.1:0-7340 GCA_031431155.1 Janthinobacterium sp.
TTTCCTCGACACAGGGGGCGCACCATGGCGCCCAGAAATTGACCACCATGACCTTGCCTTTGAGCACGCCAGCCGCATCGGACACGCCCGCAGCACAAGGGGCAGTGAGCGCCCTTTATGCCCAGCAATTGCCGGACGCCAAGGGCGTCACGCAAGCGCTGTCGCAATGGAAGGGCAAGGTCATGGTGGTCAATTTCTGGGCGCCATGGTGCGCCCCCTGTGTCGAGGAAATGCCGGAGCTGTCGGCGCTACAAACCGAACATGCCGCCAAAAACCTCCAAGTTATCGGCATCGGCATCGATTCAGCCAAGAATATCGCGCAATTTGAGAAAACGTTGAAGATCGCCTATCCGTTGTACGTGGCCGGCATGGACGGCACCGAGTTGGCGCGCCAATTTGGCAACACGGCCGGCGGCCTGCCCTATACCGTCCTGATCAGCGCTGACGGTCAAGTCAAAAAGACCTATGTGGGACGCTTGCGCTTTGCGCAGTTGCGCGCGGACTTGGCCGCGTTATAAGTCATTTGCTCAACTTTTTCTCTTGCCATTGGACGCCGTTGGCGGCAAAATGCGGAACTTTCGTGTAAAACGTCTTGAACTCCATGGCAAAAAACCTCCTTCTGCTCAATGGTCCCAACCTGAACTTGCTGGGATCACGCGAGCCCGAGGTCTACGGTACGCATACCCTGGCCGACGTCGAGCGGGCCGCTGTAGCGCAAGCCTTGGCGGCCGGCGCGCAATTGACTTGCTTTCAAAGTAACCACGAAGGCCAGTTGATCGATCGCATCCATGCCGCCCGAGCCGAGGGCGTTGATGCCATCGTCATCAATCCGGGCGGCCTCACCCACACCAGCGTTGCCCTGCGCGACGCGCTGGCGGGCGTTGGCATTGCCTTCATTGAAGTCCATATTTCGAATATTTACCAGCGCGAAGGATTCCGCCACCACTCCTTTCTTTCGGCGATCGCGCTTGGCACCATCTGCGGGCTCGGTATCGAAGGGTACCGATTTGCCATCGACTTTGCGCTTAAAACGCGTTAATCTTCCGCATCTGCACGCATCTGCCGCAGCGAGATGCATCATCTGCCGCGCCGCTTTATCACTCTAACAATAATTCCAAGGGGTTTCACATGGATCTAAGAAAACTCAAGACCTTGATCGACCTGGTTGCCGAATCTGACATCGCCGAGCTGGAAGTGACCGAAGGCGAAAGCAAAGTACGGATCGTCAAGTCGTCCGCAATGGCGCACAACCAGGTCATGATGATGCAGCCGCAAGGCATGCAGCACTACCAGGCAGCGCCGGCAGGGGCCAACGTGGCGCCGCCCCATGTTGAAGCGGTCGCCGAGCCGACTGGCTATATTGTCAAATCGCCTATGGTTGGTACTTTTTACCGTTCGTCCGCCCCGGGCACCCCCGCTTTTGTTGAGGTCGGCTCCACCGTGAAAGAGGGCGATACGCTCTGCATTATCGAAGCGATGAAGCTGTTGAACGAGATCGACTCCGACGCGTCCGGCGTCGTGACCAAGATTCTGGTCGAGAACGGCCAACCGGTCGAATTCGGACAACCCTTGTTTGTGATCGGCTAATTTCGCCGGCATTCGATGCCTGGCTACAGGTGCTTTAGCGTCTCGCCAGGTCGTCACACTCACTTTGTTGCTCCCGGCTTAGCCGGCTCTCACAGATACCCGAACCTACCATGTTTGAAAAAATCCTTATCGCCAATCGTGGTGAAATTGCCCTTCGGATCCAGCGCGCCTGCCGCGAGATGGGCATCAAGACGGTCGTTGTCCACTCGGAAGCGGACAAAGACGCCAAATACGTGAAGTTGGCCGACGAATCAGTTTGCATCGGACCCGCTGCTTCGGCCTTAAGTTACCTGAACATGCCCGCCATCATCAGCGCGGCGGAAGTGACGGATGCCGAAGCGATTCATCCGGGTTACGGTTTCCTGTCGGAGAACGCCGATTTCGCCGAACGCGTCGAGCGATCGGGCTTCGTGTTCATCGGCCCGCGCTCGGAATCGATCCGTTTGATGGGCGACAAGGTCTCGGCCAAGCAAACCATGATCAAGGCCGGGGTGCCCTGTGTGCCGGGCTCCGAGGGTGCATTGCCCGATATCCCGAAAGAAATCATTCAGACCGCCCGTAAAATAGGTTACCCGGTCATCATCAAAGCCGCCGGCGGTGGCGGCGGGCGCGGCATGCGCGTGGTACACACCGAAGCGGCGCTGCTGAACGCGGTTGCCATGACCAAGACGGAAGCCGGCAATGCATTCGGCAATCCGGAAGTCTACATGGAAAAGTATCTAGAGAATCCGCGTCACGTGGAAATCCAGGTGCTGGCCGATGAATTCAAGAACGCGGTCTGGCTGGGCGAGCGCGACTGTTCGATGCAGCGGCGCCACCAGAAAGTGATCGAAGAAGCGCCAGCGCCCGGGATTCCACGCAAGACGATTGAAAAAATCGGCGACCGCTGCGCCGAAGCCTGCCGCAAGATCGGCTATCGAGGCGCAGGCACGTTCGAATTCCTGTACGAAAACGGCGAGTTTTATTTCATCGAAATGAACACGCGGGTCCAGGTTGAGCATCCGGTCACGGAAATGATTACCGGGATCGATATCGTGCAAGAGCAGATCCGCATTGCGGCCGGCGAAAAGCTGCGCTTTCGCCAGCGCGATGTGATACTGACCGGCCACGCCGTCGAATGCCGCAGCAACGCCGAGGATCCGTTTAAGTTCACGCCTTCGCCCGGGAAAATCATTTCCTGGCATACGCCAGGCGGGCCCGGAATCCGGGTCGACTCGCATGCTTATGCCGGTTATTATGTGCCACAGCACTATGATTCGATGATCGGCAAGGTCATCGCTTACGGCGCAACACGCGAGCAGGCGATTCGCCGCATGCAAATCGCCCTGTCCGAGATGGTGGTTGAAGGCATCGTGACCAACATTCCATTGCACCGCGAATTGATGATCGATGCCCGCTTTATCGAAGGCGGAACCAATATCCATTATCTGGAACAAAAACTGGCGAATCGGCCGGACTTGTCCAAGGTGCCGAGCATTGGGCTCAAATCGGACTTGAAAGTAGCAGTATGAGTTGGACTGAAATCGTGATCGAAGTGCGCCGTGAGCACGCCGAGGCGCTCTCCGACGCCCTGATGGAAAACGGCGCGCTATCGGTCTCGGTCGAGGACGCCGATGAAGGCACCGAACGCGAAAAGCCCTTGTTCGGCGAGCCCGGCATGGAGCCGGACGAAGCGGCATGGGATCACAGCCGGGTTGTGGCGTTGACCGACGTCGCGGCCGATCAGGCTGGCATCGTTGCGCAAGCTGCGCACTCAATTGGCCTCGCCCATGCCCCAGCCTATACCCTGCGCCCAGTGGCCGAGCAGGACTGGGTGCGTTTGACCCAATCCCAATTCACGCCTATTCATATTGGCAAAAATATCTGGGTCGTGCCGAGCTGGCATGAGGCACCGGATCCGGACGCTTTGATTCTGGAACTGGACCCGGGCCTGGCTTTCGGTACCGGCAGCCATCCCACCACCCGTCTGTGCATGGAATGGCTGGAAGCCCATCCTGCGCCAGGAAAATCGGTGCTCGACTATGGTTGTGGTTCCGGGATTCTGGCGATGGTCGCCAAGAAACTTGGTGCACTGGAGGTTTACGGCGTCGATATCGACCCGCAGGCGATCGAGTCCGCCAAAGAGAATGCGCTGCGCAACCAGTGCGATATTGCCTTCTACCTGCCTGATGGCTTTGCCGCCGCGCCCATCCGCCAGGATGCGGGCGGGCGCTACGATATTGTCGTGGCCAATATTTTGTCCAGCCCGCTCAAGCTGATGGCGCCGATGCTGGCTGGCCGCGTCGCGCCCGGCGGTGCCCTGATCCTGTCGGGTGTGTTGGCGCGCCAGGCAGAAGAAGTGGCCGAGGCATATGCCCCGTTCATCACACTGGCTGTATGGGCCGAGCAAGATGGCTGGGTGGCCTTGCATGGCCGCCTCGGGAGCGACATCGCTCCCGAGGCGCGCCCATAAACGGCAGCACGCTGCAATGGCGCTCGCCACCAGATGCCCCCACTGCAACACGATATTTCGGGTCGCTGCCGACCAATTGAAATTGCGTGGGGGCATCGTTCGCTGTGGGTCCTGTCGCGAAGTGTTCGACGGCAGCGCGGCCTTGGTCGACCCAGCCGCCCCCTGCGTACCGGTCACGCAAGCCGAGACCATCCAAGCACCGATACCTCCAGTGGAATTGCATCAGCAAGAGCAAGCTGCGCTCGAGCCGGAGCCTGAGCCTGAGCCTGAACTTGAGCTAGAGCCTGAACCTGAGCTTGAGCTGGAACCTGAGTGCGAAACTGGCCCCGAACCGGTACCTGTATTCGCGTCTGAGCATGAATTTGAATCAGAAGCCGCAAACGAAAACCGGCTTGAGTGGAGCCATCCGGAGTTTGCAGTGGAGCACCAGTCAGTTGTCGAAGCCGACTGGAACCCCATTACAGACGAAGAAATTAACGCATTCGCGCTGCCAAAGGTGGCGAGCGTCAACGCCGCGGAACCGGTCACCAGCGCCGAACCGGCACCCGAAGAACCCGAGATCGACGAACCCGGTTTTGTGAAACGCGGCAGGCGTCAACACAAGGCAAACAAGACCCGCCGCATTCTCATGAGCATCGGCTCGCTTGTGCTCATGCTGGGATTGCTGTTGCAGGGTGCGACCACATTCCGTAACCAGCTCGCCGCACACATGCCGGCGCTAAAGCCAGCCTTGATGGCGGCCTGCGCCGTGATCGGCTGCAGCGTCGACCTGCCCGCTCAGATCGACGCGCTCACGATCGAAACCGGTGAATTGCAAACCATCGGCGCGCACACCTTTTCGCTGACGACCTTGCTGCGAAACCAAAGCACGACGACGCAAGCCTGGCCAGGCATCGAACTGGTCATCAACGACGCCAGCGACAAGCCGGTAGTGCGCCGCGTCCTAACGCCGCAAGAATACCTGCTGGCGCCGCACGATCTGAACCAAGGCTTTCCTGCCAGCTCCGAGCAAGCTGTAAAGCTCTCTTTTAAATTGGACCAGGTGACCGCGTCCGGCTATCGCATCGCTATCTTTTACCCATGAGCCCTACCATGACCAAAACCTCCCTGATCTGCGGATCGCTCGCGTTTGACACCATCATGCAATTTAACGGACGCTTCTCCGATTCGTTGCTGGCCGATCAATTGCACAAGGTCAACGTCTCGTTTCTGGTGCCGACATTGCGTAGTGAATTTGGCGGATGCGCCGGCAATATCGCCTACAACCTCAATTTGCTCGGTGGCGAGCCGCTGATCATGGCCGCGATCGGTCAGGACGGCGATCACTACCTGGAGCGTCTCGACAAGCTCGGCATTCCGACCCGAAGTATTCTCAAGGTGGCCAACAGTTATACGGCCCAGTGCTTCGTGACTGCCGACGAGAACAATAACCAGATCAATGCCTTCCACCCCGGCGCCATGCAGTTCGCGCACGAAAGCAATGTGGCCGACGCCGGTCCATTGCGCATGGCGATCATCGCCCCCGACGGGCGCGATGCGATGCTTAAGCACGCCAGGGATTGCGCCGCACAAGGCGTACCGTTCATGTTCGATCCGGGCCAGCAGCTTCCCATGTTTAGCGGCGCCGAGTTGATCGAGTTCATCGATGCAGCCACCTATCTGGCCGCCAATGACTATGAGTTCGACATGCTGACCGAGCGCACCGGCCTGACCCTGAACGATATCGCCAAACGCGTGACGGCCCTGATTGTCACGCGCGGGGAAAACGGTTCAGAGATCTACACCGAGGGCAGGCGCATCGACATCCCGTGCGTGATTGCGGACGCCGTGATCGACCCGACCGGTTGCGGCGACGCATTCCGTGCCGGCTTGCTGTATGGACTGACCAACGAGCTCGATTGGGAAACCACCGGCCGTCTCGCCAGCGTCATGGGCGCCATCAAGATCGCGCATCAGGGCGGGCAGAACCATACACCGTCGAAACAGGAAATCGGGGATCGGTTTGAAGCGGCCTTCGGCTACCGTTATTGACATCGAGCAGTCAGGCTGCGAGTCAGGCGGCCCCCAGCAGTGCGCGCGTGACACTGTCCAAAGTGATGTCGCGCGCCGTGATGTCCAATAGTTTGCGCTTATTTGTATGCCCATGCGTGATCGTGATCGCACTCTTGGGCACGTCGAGCATGTCGGCCAGGTAGCGGATCAAGGCCTCGTTGGCCTTGCCTTCGATCGGCTGCGCCTGCAGCCGGATCTTCAACACATCATCGAGCACGCCGATCACCTCGGCCTTCTTTGCGTTCGGCGTGATCTGCACCGCCAGGCGCACGCCGCCGGGGTGCGCCGAACACCAGCTCTTGCTCACCGCGCCCCGAAGATCAAACCGACGACCAGTTGAGCCACTTGCAGCAGGATCAGTGCCACCAGCAGCGACAGGTCGAGTCCGCCGATCAGTGGAACCACGCGGCGCAGCGGACGCAGCAGCGGGTCGTTCATCGCGCGCACAAAAGGCGCGAGCGGCGCGTGTGGGTTGACCCAGCTAAAGATCGCCTCGATGATCAGCAGCGCCATGAAACCAAAAATAATCCATTGCAGGAAACGCTGCAGCGCCACCATCAGGACCGTCGTGAACGACGAACCGGTAAAAAAAAGAACCGAACTTGCCAGCAGCACGACCAAGAATGCACCGATCAGGCTGGCCCAATCATAGCCGCCGACGCCGGGCACAACGCGCCGTAATGGTCGAACCAGCCAGTCAGATAACTGGAATGTAAACTGCGCCACCGATGCCGGCGGACGCACCCTGATGGCCTGCATCCAAAATCGCAGCAAGAGAACCGCCCCAAGCACGCCGGCGACGGTATCAACGATCAACATAACAATACTCAACACAAAGGCTCCCAAAAAAAACCGCTGCGTGGTTTCTCACACAGCGGCATGATGCATCATCCAGGCGGAGCTGGCTATTACGGGCGATTGCTGGTCGGGAACGGCCATGCCGCTGCGGTGCTCAGCACTGTTTTTGCTGCCGGAGCTGCCGGTTTCGCAGCGGCTGCCTTGGCTTTGGCTGCCGGTTTCGCTACAGACTTGGCTACGGCTTTTGTTGCCGGCTTGGCCTTTGCGGCTGGCTTGGCGGCTGCTTTCACGACTGGCTTGGCCTTTGCAGCTGGCTTGGCTGCTGGCTTGGCTGCGGCTTTCGCTGCTGGCTTGGCTACTGCTTTCGCTGCTGGCTTGGCTGCGGCTTTCGCTGCAGGCTTGGCTACTGCTTTCGCTGCTGGCTTGGCTGCGGCTTTCGCTGCTGGCTTGG
>JANPCW010000167.1:0-2386 GCA_031431155.1 Janthinobacterium sp.
CTCGATCTGGAGGCCAATGGCGTGCCCATCATCGGTACCTCGCCCGACATGATCGATGCGGCCGAAGACCGCGAGCGGTTCCAGAAGCTGCTGCACAAGCTGGGCCTGCGCCAGCCGCCCAACCGCACCGCGCGCACCGAGGAAGATGCGCTGCGCCTGGCGCAGGAGATCGGCTATCCGCTGGTGGTGCGTCCTTCCTATGTGCTGGGCGGGCGCGCGATGGAAATCGTGCACGAGCAGCGCGACCTGGAGCGCTACATGCGCGAAGCGGTCAAGGTCTCGCATGATTCGCCGGTGCTGCTGGACCGCTTTTTGAACGACGCGATCGAAGTCGATGTCGATTGCATTTCCGACGGCCAGACTACCTTCATCGGCGGCGTGATGGAGCATATCGAACAAGCCGGCGTGCATTCGGGCGATTCGGCCTGTTCGCTGCCGCCGTATTCGCTGGCGCCGGAAACCATCGCCGAATTGAAGCGCCAAACCTCGCTGATGGCCAAGGGCTTGAACGTGATCGGCTTGATGAACGTGCAGTTCGCGATCCAGCAGCAGGAAATCGACGGCAAACTGCAAGACGTGGTGTTCGTGCTGGAAGTAAACCCGCGCGCCTCGCGCACCGTGCCGTTCGTCTCGAAGGCCACCGGGCTGCAGCTGGCCAAGATCGCGGCGCGCTGCATGGTCGGCCAGTCGCTGGCCTCGCAGGGCATCGTCGACGAAGTGGTGCCGCCTTACTTCAGCGTCAAGGAAGCCGTGTTCCCGTTCGTTAAATTCCCGGGCGTGGACACCATCCTCGGGCCCGAGATGAAGTCGACCGGCGAGGTGATGGGGGTCGGGATGACGTTCGGCGAGGCCTTCGTCAAGTCGCAGCTGGGCGCCGGCATCATCTTGCCCAAGGCGGGCAAGGTGTTCCTGTCGGTCAAGGTATCGGACAAGCCGCGCGCGGTGCAAGTGGCGCGCGACCTGGTCGAGCTCGGCTTTTCGCTGGTCGCGACCAAGGGCACGGCCGCCGTGATTGCCGCCGCCGGGATTCCGGTGGTGGCGGTCAACAAGGTGATCGAAGGGCGTCCGCACATCGTCGACATGATCAAGAACCGCGAGATCGTGCTGGTGGTCAACACCGTCGAGGAAAAGCGCAGCGCGATCGTCGATTCGCGCGCGATCCGGATCTCGGCGCTGGCGGCGCGGGTCGTCACCTATACCACCATCGCGGGGGCGGAAGCGGCGGTCGAAGGCATGCGTCATCTGGACGAATTGCGCGTCTACGATTTACAAGGACTGCATAAAACCTTACACTAGCCCCATTGGCAGCACATTTAACCACAGAGCTCGCGCGGCATTATTGTGCGGCCTCTGTGGTTTTCACTTGATCGGTCGAATCGATCGGCACTAATTCGTGGATAGCAGATAAAACAATGACTTCAGTTCCCCTGACCAAATACGGTGCAGAACTCTTGAAACAGGAGTTGCACCAATTGAAAACCAAAGAGCGCCGCATTGTGATCGATGCGATCGCGGAAGCCCGCTCCCATGGCGACCTGTCGGAAAACGCCGAGTACGATGCCGCCAAAGAGCGCCAGAGCTTCGTCGAGGGCCGCATCGCCGAGCTCGAAGGAAAATTGGGCGCAGCGCAGGTAATCGATCCGACCCAGCTCGACGCGGAGGGCCGGGTGGTGTTTGCCGCCACGGTCGACCTGGAAGAAATCGAGACCGGGGCCAAGGTTTCGTATCAGATCGTGGGGCTGGACGAGGCCGACATCAAGCTCAATAAAGTATCGGTCACGTCGCCGATCGCACGCGCCCTGATCGGGAAATTTGCCGGCGATGTGGTGGAAGTGCAGGCGCCGTCCGGCCCGCGCGAGTATGAAGTGCTTGTGGTTCGCTACATTTAATGCCGCTTAGCCGGACCCGGCTGCTCGTTGCCACCTTGTGGGCCGGCAGCCTCTGGAGCGTCGGCTATCTGGTGGCGCCGACGCTGTTCGCCACGCTGGCCGACCGGGTGCTGGCCGGCACGGTGGCGGCGAGCATTTTCCGTAGTGCGGCGTGGCTGTCGATCGTGTGTGCGGCCCTGATGCTGGCCTTGCTGTGGCGCGCAAAGGAACTCGACGCAAAAAAACGCCGGACATTGCTGGGACTGGTTGGCGCGATGCTGGTGTGTACCCTAGTGGTGAACCTGGGCCTACAGCCGCAGATGGCTGCGCTGCGGGAAGCGGCCGGGCCGGGCGGCGTGCTGGAGTCCGCGGCGAAGACGCAATTTGGGATCCTGCACGGCGTTTCAAGCGTGATTTATTTGATACAGAGTGTACTGGCTGGATTTCTCATCGTTAAACAATAAGTTTTGCCGATGGCACCGCCATCGACCCCGCCATCGCGCCGTTTATTTCTTGCC
>JANPCW010000168.1:0-9575 GCA_031431155.1 Janthinobacterium sp.
GCCGATTGCCTTGACTTCGGCCTGCGGCATCGGTTCGCTCCAGGCCACGTGTTTTTTGAGGTTCGGCTTGCATTTGAGTGGGGTGTGGCTGTCATCGCTCATCGCCGTCAGCTTGACGGCGTCGGCTGCCAGCTGGCTGGCCGTGTGGCCCAGTTCCGAAATCTGCCCGCCCAGTTTGTCCAGGTCGCCCAGAATTTCGAGCGACTTGATGAGCATGCTCGATGACAGGTCGATGGCCTTGATGCCGGTGGCCGTGATCGGCAGCAAAATCTGGGCCCACGGATTCTCTTCCGCCGCTTCGATCGCACGCGGCGTCGGCTGGTAGGATGGGGTGTCCGGGTGCTTGTCGAACATCGACATGAACACGCCGACCAGGGCCACGCCGTCGGCGATGCAGTGGTGAATCCGGATGATCAGCGCTTGGCGCACCCGTCCGTCTTCGCCCACGCAATGGTCGACCAGATGCATTTGCCACAAGGGCTTTTCGGGATCAAGCCGTTGCTGGGACAGCTTGCCCACCAGCTGTTGCAGGGCCGGCTTGTTGCTGGCGTGACTGGCACTCTTTCCGGCGCTCGGGGCCAGTGCGGTATGCACCACGTGATCGTCCAAGTCGACTTGCTGCTCCTGCCACCAGGCGCCGGACAGGTCGCGCACGACGCGGCTGCGAAAGCGGCTATATACCAGCAAGCGGGTGCGCAGTGCTTGTTTCAAGGCTTCCACGCTGACTGGCTTGTCAAGCATGGCGACGCCGACGATCATCATCAGATTGCCATCCGAATCCATCCTCAGCCATGCAGTATCGACGGTGGACATCCTCTTCCGGCTGAAGGCCGCGTTGGACAACATCGAGCATCTCCTCTAAAGTTTGCGGGTGTTTCTTCGTATTATGTCGCGCAAAATGCGTTTGATGCGATAAGATTGTAGTGACAACATTCTATTTGCACTGTTGCAACATATTTTTTCAGCCACCAGGAGTATGTATGAGTTTGCAAGAACAATTCGATCAAGCCCAGCTCGATTCCAAGAATCTTCCGGAACGTCCCGATAATCTGACATTGCTCAAGATTTACGCCCTGTACAAGCAAGCCACGGGCGGCGACGCCGAGGGCGCTCGTCCGGGCTTTACCGACATGGTCGGGCGCGCAAAATGGGATGCATGGAATGCCTTGAAAGGCAGCTCGAAGGAACAGGCGATGCAGCAATACATCGACCTGATCGAGGATTTGAAGGACTAAGCGTTCTGAAACGCAGGCCGCGCGGCGCATGCGCCGCCGTGCGCGCTAGGCCGTACCGCCAAACACCTTCTCCATGTGCTCTGCCACCTTGCTCTCGATCCGGCCCGAAAAAGCGCTGAACAAGAATCCCAACTCAATGGTCATGAGGGCCTGCTTTTTTTCTACTGCGAGCGAACCTTTCACGCCGCTGCGCTCGAAATACAGCACATCGCCATCCCAGCGGCATTCCAGCTCGTACTCTTGGGCAATCTTATCTGCCACTTTTTGCGCCGCTTGTTTGGCTTTCTTGTGGGACAACGTGTGTTGCTGAACGATGCTGATGTCAGCCATGAAACTTTCCTTTCACTAGAACATCAAGAACAAGGCGACATCATGCCATATGCGCCCGCCGCTTGTGTACCCGCAAACTCCCGCTGCAACATGAAGTGACCATTCCGATTTGCATTAAGTTTCCTGCTCGCCACAGTTTTCGCAAGATGGGTTTGCTTGATGTGTGCTACAAACAGCAAATCAGAGTGCCGCCGACAGCGTGGCGCTTCCCGACAGCATCATTTCTGGAGAATCGATCATGGATCCACGCGTCCCTTTGCGGCCCGAGGCGGTACCGGCCAACCTCAAGACACCGCCGGTCGGCTATGTGCCCACGCCAACCGCGCTCTACCGCGAACATCGGAAAAGCGCGCAAATGCTGAGCGAGCCGGGCCAGCCGCGCCTTGACCCGACGCCAAGGTCCTTGGTTGCGGCATTGCCGCACGGCTCGCGGGTACTCATTTGGAAGCAGGATCCGGCGGTGACCGAGCTTGGCATCCGCAGGGCGTTCTTGCCCGGCGTCGTGTTGCAGGGGCCGCGCGATGCACGCATTACCTACGGGCAGCCTGGCATCGCGCCGGTCAGCCCGAACGCCTTCGGCGACTTCATCGCCGCGCCCGAGACGGAGCAGTTCGATGCGGTGCACACCTTCGCCGTCGTGCGCCAGACCCTGACTATGTTTCAGCGCGCGCTCGCCTCGAGCGATGGCGCCGCCCCTCTGCCATGGCAGTGGAATAGCGCGAGCCAGACCGACCCGCTGCAAGTGTTTCCCCATGGTTTGCCGAACGTGATGAATGCGTTCTATAGCCGGTCGCTCAAGGCGCTCAAGTTTGGCGACTTCATTCCCAATGGCAGCACAACGCGGGTCTTCGTTTGCCGCTCGCTCGATATTGTCGCGCACGAAACGGGGCACGCCGTGCTGGACGGCATCAAGCCACGATGGTTGCAAGCCGACAGCCCGCCCCAAACCGGCGGCCTGCACGAATCGTTCGGCGACCTAACCGCCATTTTTCTGGCCCTGTCGCAGCTCGATCAGGTGGAGGCGATCATCGCGCAAACCAAGGCCGACCTGCACGACAAGACTTTCCTGGCCGACATGGCTGAACAGTTCGGCCTGGCATTGGGCCGCCCCAACGGCCTGCGCAACGCCGACAATGACTTGACGCTGTCGGAAACCGGCAACGAAGTGCACGCCATCTCGCAAGTGTTCACCGGCGCCATTTACGATATCCTGGCCGACATGTTTGCCTTTGAGCGGCGCCCCGGCTTGGTCGACGATGCCGCATTGCTCCATTCGGTCAGCGATTACCTGCGCGGCCTGGTGCTGCGTGCACTGATTGGCGCGCCCGATGTGGCGGCCAATTTCGCTGACGTCGCCAACCAGATGCTGCAAATTGCCAACGCCGACGGCAAGCCGGTCGAGTACCGCAACTTTATCCGCAACCGCTTCACGCTACGCCAAGTGCTGGTCTCGCCGGTGTCGCTGAGCGCCGATCATACGGCCAACATGGTGCTCGAACCAGGCGTGCAAGATGCGCTGGGGGCGGTGCAAAATCGCAGGACCTGTTGCGGCACCATGAACAATGCGGAGTATTTTGATTCCGAAAAAATCCTTGACGAAGAATTGCAAGCACTGGCGCGCTGGTGCGGCACCCACAAGGCCGGCTGCGAACCGTAACCGCCGGGTCAAGCCGACAACGCGACGACGGCCCGATGATTGAACCGAACCGAGCAAGCACTATCTAAGCCGTATTGCGGGCGCTACCTACCGCGCTGGCCCGATCCAGCGCCAATGCTTACCAACTGAAAGGATTCCATGAAGATAGTTGCAAGTGCCAACGGCGGCTTCTCCGGCCAGGCGCAACGCTACGAAATTGACACCGACCAGTGTCCCGACGGAACCGCGCTGACCTGTAAACTCGACGACCTCGGGTTCTTCACTGCCCAAGCCGAGACTGCTGCGGACGCGGTCGGGGCCGATCTGAGTCGCTGGACCATCAGTGCCACCGATGGCGAGCGCCGGCACAGCGTGTCGTTCGTCGAGGATGGCAGTGTCGAATCAGCTCCGTGGCAAGACCTGCTGAGCCAAATCAAAGCGGCCAGCTGACGCCGCTCCGGTACCGGTTCGTGCGTCGCTCCGCTTGCCTTGCGCTCTGCGCCGGTCGTGCCTGGGCATTTGCTTATGGCGATAGTATCTAAGCCTGATTTGTGAGAACGGCTAAATTGCCTTAAAATATGATCCTTTGCTTTGGCTGACGGAATTATTTTCCCCGTCGGCGCTGCCGCTTACCACCAATTAATAGGATTGTTATGACCCACGTTGTCACCGAATCGTGCATCAGCTGTCGTTACACCGATTGCGTCGACGTGTGCCCGGTCGATTGTTTCCGGGAAGGGCCGAATTTTCTGACGATCGATCCGGACGAATGCATCGATTGCGCCGTTTGCGTGGCTGAATGTCCAGTCAATGCGATCTTCGCCGAAGAAGATGTCCCGGCCGACCAGCAACAATTCATCAAGATTAACGTTGATTTGGCCCGCAACTGGCCTTCGATCACAAAAACCAAGGCGCCACTGCCGGAAGCTGAGCAGTTTAAAGACGTCAAAGACAAGCTGAACTTGCTGGTCCGCTAACCAGGGCTTGCCTGCCCCGCGCGGCTGCTGTGGCGGCTGCGCAACAGTTTTCACCCGCGCCATCGATGACCGCGGCCGCAATCACAACGCCCTTCCAGCCCCCTCCCCCACATTTCGATCAGTGTTGCGCGTGTCTCAAAAAATTTATCTTTGGGACAACAAATACTTGTGCGTGACCAACACATATTCCGCAATAGGTTTATCATGGTCATCGCAACCGATTGCACGGTGCAGCTTATCTTGAAGGAACATTTATGCTCTACCAACTGCACGAAATGCAGCGCTCATTTCTTACCCCGCTGATGCAGTGGGCCGACGCCTCATCCAAGCTGTTCGCCCATTCGGTCTCTCCGCTAGCGCACACGCCGTTTTCCCAACGGATTGCGGCCGGCTATGAGTTGATGTACCGCCTGGGCAAGGATTACGAAAAACCAGCATTTGAGATCGACTCGACGCTAGTCAAGGGCGATGCCGTTAGCATCGTCGAACAGATTGTAGTTACCAAGCCTTTTTGCCGCCTGATTCACTTCAAGAAAGACTTGAGCGAGCAGGCCACCAAGGCCTTGAACCAGCCAAAAGTGCTGCTGGTGGCCCCTTTATCGGGTCATCACTCGACTTTGCTGCGCGACACGGTACGCGGCTTGCTGACCGACCACGACGTCTACATCACGGACTGGACCGATGCGCGCATGGTGCCCATGTCGGCCGGCCCGTTCCATCTCGACGATTACATTTTCTACGTCCAGGATTTCATTCGTCTGCTGGGGCCTGATCTGCACGTGATTTCCGTGTGTCAGCCAACCGTTCCAGTACTGGCCGCGATCGCCCTGATGGCCACGGCCAAGGATCCGAAACTGCCGAAGACCATGACGATGATGGGCGGACCGATCGACCCGCGCAAATCGCCAACCCAGGTCAACGATCTGGCAACCGAGAAAAAATTCTCGTGGTTTGAAAACACGGTCATTTATTCGGTACCGGCCAATTACCCTGGCTTTGGCCGCAAGGTCTACCCCGGCTTCCTGCAACACGCCGGCTTCATCGCCATGAATCCTGGCCGTCACGCGCAAAGCCACCGCGAGTTTTACATGCATCTGGTGACCGGCGACTGCGAACCGGCCGAAGGCCATCGCCAGTTCTACGATGAGTACAACGCCGTGCTCGACATGCCCGCCGAATACTACCTCGACACGATCAAGACCGTGTTCCAAGAGTTCCGCTTGCCCCAAGGCACCTGGGAAGTGGGCGGCCAGCTGGTGCGCCCGCAAGATATCGAGACGGTGGCACTGTTCACGGTCGAGGGCGAGCTTGACGATATCTCAGGCGCCGGCCAAACCCAGGCAGCGCACGAACTGTGCAGCGGCATTCCGACCGCGATGAAGCAGGATTTCGTGGCGCCGGAATGCGGCCACTTCGGTATTTTCTCCGGCCGCCGCTGGCGCGAAATCATCTGTCCGAAGATCGGCGAGTTTATCCAAAAACATGCTTGATGCTTTAGCTAAAACCGCCCCGAAAAGGGCGGTTTTTATTTGAGCTGCTTCGACTGCTCGACGTAGATCAGTTTAGACGTGTCAAATCCAAGTTGGGCCGCTTGCGCCAGCAGCATTTTTTTGGTCGCATCGTCCATCTCCGGGGTGCGCGAGAGCAGCCAGAAATAGGACTTGTCCGGGCCACTGATCATTGAATAACTGTAATCCTTCTGATCCAGCCCGAACACAATATAAGAACCATAAAACGGGCCGAAGAAGGAAACCTTGAGAAAACCCTGATCTGGCTGCTGTACAAAATACGCCTTCCCTTCCGACACTTTCCACTGCTTTTTCTCGGCATTGTAGCCGCGATTAACGACCTTGATGCCGCCGTCATCGCGCAGGCTGTAGCTTGCGCTAACCTGGCTCAGGCCCCGCTCAAACGAATGATCGAGGCGTGCAATCTCGTACCACGTGCCCAGATAGCGGGCCGAATCGAAATTGGCGACCGGCCTCACGCCGTCCGGCTTGGTGACACAGCCGGCGATCAGGAAAGCGAGTAACAATATGAAATTTTTCATGTATACCTTGTTGTGAAGTTGCGCACGGCGGCTCCGTCAATATGATGCCACGTCGCTTTTATTCTCGCCGCGCGTGCCATATATCGGATAATGACACTTTAGCGCATCCAACAATACCGTGACCCCACCTGATTCCAAATCGCTGGTCGACCAAATCGAAGACTTGCTGCCGCAAACGCAATGCACCAAATGCGGCTTTGAGGGCTGCCGCCCGTATGCGCAAGCGATCTTCGACGGGGCCGCCGAAATCAATCAGTGCCCCCCGGGCGGCATCGAAGGCGTCGCGCGCCTGGCGGGCTTGCTGGGGCGCGCTGTGATTGCGATCAATCCGGTCAATGGCGTCGAGCGCGCGCGCCCGGTGGCATTGATCGACGAGGCGCTGTGCATCGGCTGCACCTTGTGCATTCAGGCCTGCCCGGTCGATGCCATTTTGGGCGCAGCCAAGCAGATGCATACGATTTTGCCCGATCTATGCACGGGCTGCGACCTGTGCGTGGCGCCCTGCCCCGTCGATTGCATTTCCATGCACCCGGTCACGGGCCAGCTGACCGGGTGGGATGCCTGGTCGCAGACCCAGGCCGATGCGGCCCGTGAGCGCCACGATTTGCGCACCTTGCGACTACGCCGCGAACGCGATGAGAACGACGCGCGGCTGGCCGCCAAGGCGCTCGAGAAACTGCGTGCCGTCAGCCTTGATGCCGCCAACACGCCGCAACAGATCGCCGAGCGCGAGCGCAAGCGTGCCATCATCGCCGCAGCCATCGACCGCGCGCGTCAAAAGGCAGAAGCAGCCAAGACGCCCGAACCGAAGCCTGAGCAATGAACGCTGCCAAATGAACACCGCCAAACGGCTTGAAATTTTTAAACGCTTTCGCAGCGCCAATCCGCACCCCACCACGGAACTGGAGTACCGCACTCCGTTCGAATTGCTGATCGCCGTGCTGTTGTCGGCGCAGGCGACCGACGTCTCGGTAAACAAGGCGACACGCCGCCTGTATCCGGTCGCCAATACGCCGGCCGCGCTGTTGGCGCTCGGGGTCGATGAGCTGATGACGTATATTCAAACCATCGGGCTGTTCCGCACCAAGGCCAGAAACGTGATCGCGACCTGCGAAATTTTGCTGGAGCAGCATGGCGGCGAGGTGCCAAAGTCGCGCGCGGCGCTCGAAGCCTTGCCTGGCGTGGGCCGCAAGACCGCCAATGTGGTGATGAATACGGCATTCGGCGAACCCACGATCGCGGTCGACACCCATATTTTCCGGGTCGCGAACCGCACCGGGATCGCGCCCGGGAAGAATGTCGATGTGGTCGAGCAAAAGCTGCTCAAGGTGATCCCGCGCGAATTCTTGCACGATGCGCATCACTGGCTGATCCTGCACGGGCGTTACACCTGTACCGCGCGCAAACCGCAATGCTGGAACTGCATGATCGCCGACCTGTGCGACTACAAGACCAAGACCGCCGCACCCGATGGCCTGGCGCCTGAGGCGACAAACTAGAGCAGCACCATATTGTCGCGGTGGATCAGCTCGGGGCCTTCCATGAAGCCGAGGATAGATTCGATCTCGGCGGACGGCCGGCGCAGGATGCGGCGCGCTTCGCCGCTGGTGTAATTGCACAGGCCGCGCGCAACCACCCGCCCATCCTCGCTGATGCAGGTGATCACCGCACCGCGGCCGAATTCTCCCTTGACCTCGATGACCCCGATCGGCAGCAGCGATTTGCCCTCGCGCGTCAATTTCTGCACCGCGCCTGCATCCAGCACCACCTTGCCCGCGGTATGCAGATGATCGGCCATCCACTGCTTGCGCGCGGTCAAGTGCCCGGTCGCCGCGTTCAATTGGGTCCCGATCGCCTCGCCATTGGCCAGCCGCGTCAACACGTCGCTGTCGCGGCCCCAGGCGATGATGGTGTGCGCGCCGGAACTGGCGGCGCGCTTGGCCGCGAGAATCTTGGTCAGCATGCCGCCGCGTCCGATGCTGCTTCCGGCCCCGCCGGCCATCGCTTCCAGCACCGGATCGCCGGCTTGCCCCTGCGCGATCAAGTAGGCGTTCGGGTCTTTGCGCGGGTCGGCGCTGTACAGACCTTGCTGGTCGGTGAGGATGATCAGCGCATCGGCTTCGATCAGGTTGGCCACCAGCGCGCCCAGCGTGTCATTGTCGCCGAACTTGATTTCATCGGTGACGACGGTATCGTTCTCGTTGATGATGGGAACCACGCCCAGGCGCAGCAAGGTGGTCAGGGTCGAGCGGGCGTTGAGGTAGCGTTCGCGGTCGGCCAGGTCGGCGTGGGTCAAGAGCACCTGGGCCGTACCCAGCTGGTGGGCGCGAAAGCTGGTTTCGTAAATCTGGGCCAGCCCCATCTGGCCCACGGCGGCGCAGGCCTGCAATTCATGGATATCGGTGGGGCGGCGCTCGAACCCGAGGCGCAGCATGCCTTCGGCAACGGCGCCCGAGCTGACCAGCACGACTTGCTTGCCCATTGCGCGCAGCACGGAAATTTGGGCCGCCCAGCGCGCGATGGCGGCGTGATCGAGACCGCGCCCGTCATTGGTGACCAGCGAGGAGCCGACTTTAATAATGATGCGGGTGGCGTTTTGAATCACGGAAGGCATGGGCGGCGCTTTATATCTGGGCGCGGGGCGCAGCGCCAGCAAGAATATCCCGCATAGCAATTCGGCCCCGCACATGACTAACACTAAACCCCGGGGCAAGCCGATCGAGACCGCCGCGATCAAGCGGCCGGCCGGCTGCGCCAGGACGGACATTGCAGTGACGTCGCCCAGCAGCGGCGCTTGGCCACGCCTGTCGCGAGCCCGACCTAGTCGAGGATTTTGAAACGTGGATCGTCCGGATCGATCGAGGAAATACCGCGCGCCTCTTCCGTCATCTGGGTTTCCTCGGCCCGGATCTCGCTGTGCTTTTTCTGTTCCAGGTGCTGGTAAATCGCGTTCACCAGTTCAGGACAGCCGGCGTGGTTCAGCGCCGAGATTTCAAACACCGGGCCTTTCCAGCCGAAGCGCTTGATGAAATCCTTGACCGTCTTGACGCGCACTTCGTCGGGCACCATGTCAAGCTTGTTGAGCACCAGCCAGCGCGGCTTATCGACCAGCGACTCGTCGTACTTCTTGAGTTCCTTGACCAGCGCCTTGGCTTCCTTGACCGGATCGACCGCCTCTTCAAACGGGGCCAGGTCGACGATATGCAGCAGCAAGCCGGTGCGCTGCAAATGGCGCAAGAATTGATGCCCCAGGCCCGCGCCTTCCGACGCGCCTTCGATCAAGCCGGGAATATCGGCGATCACAAAGCTCTTTTCATGCGACACCCGCACCACGCCCAGATTCGGGT
>JANPCW010000169.1:0-7786 GCA_031431155.1 Janthinobacterium sp.
GCGCCACCAGCTCCGGCAGCATCGACGGCTTGAGCGCCAGCGCTTGCCATTTCCAGTCGTGGCGCCCGGCCCATGCCTGTTTCTTGTAGTCGAACGGGAGGTAGCCGACTTGCGAGCCGGTGGAATCGACGAACCGTCCGCACAGGCGGTAATTGAGGTAACCGGACAGCAGCAGGAATTTATCGGTCTGCTCCCACACCTCTGGCTGGTGCGCCTTGATCCAGTTGATCTCGGCTTCACCGCGGAAATAATTGATGGTGCCGGCCACCCGCGCCAGTTTGAACGCAGTACGCCACCACAGGCTTAGTGGCGGCACTTGGTCGGTGCGGCGCTGATCGAGCCAGGTGATGGCCGGGCGCAGCGGCTTGCCCTCCTTGCCAAGGTTGATCACGGTGCCGCGTTGGGTGGTGACCGCGACGCCCTTGACGGCCGATGTGGGAATTCCCGACTCGGCCCACAAGCGCTGGCACGCGGTGCACACGGCTTGCCAGTAGTCTTCCGGGTCGTGCTCGGCCCAGCCCGGATGGTCCGAGTAATAGGCTTCCAGATGCACTTGCGCCTTGGCAACAATATTGCCTTGTAAGTCGAACAGCAGAGCGCGCACGCTTTGTGTTCCATTGTCGATGGCGAGGATGTATTGGTCGGGCATGGTTTCCTGATTGGCGAGGATCGAGCCGTTAGTAAGCCTGCGCTGGCAAGCTGTAATGGGTATTCCATAAACACTGGTAGGCGGCCTGCTCTGCATACCAGCGGGCGTCACTCCAGCCAAGTTCCGGCTGGCAGATCGCGCGAATCCGCTCGAACTGTTCGATCCCGCCGCCGCGTAACTGCAGTCCCAGGCGAGTGCGCCGCAACAATAGATCTTCCAGGTGCTGCACCGCCTCTGCGCGCGCGGCCCAGCGCAACTCGGCCCACGCCGTTTCGGTACCGGGAATCGCGCCGAGTTCGCTTTCTTGGGCGGCCTCAATCAGCGCCTGCGCCTGCGCGCCGTGGCGGCCCAACAGGCGCTGGCGCTGCTGGGGTGTCAGGCGCTTGCCGCTTAGCCCCAGAGCCGGCACCGGCACCGGGCCAAATATCGGCTTCGCTTGCAAGCTGGCGTGCCAGCCAGGCAGCAATGGCGCAGCGTGCTTTAGCGCATCGAGCGCGATGACGCGGAACGTGGTCAATTTGCCGCCCGTGACGGTGAGCAAGCCATCGTCTAACCACACGGCATGGTCGCGCCCTTCCTTGGACGGGTCGCTCTGGCCGCTGTCGATCACGGGCCGCACACCGGCATAGGTGGCCAGAATGTCGTTGTCTGCAAAGTTCGACCCGGGAAACTGCGCCTGCAAGGCGGCCATCAGGTAGTCGACTTCGGGGCGCGTGATGGCCGCTTCCAGTTGCATGTCGGCGCCGTGATCGACATCGGTGGTGCCGACCAGGGTCACGCCTTCCCACGGAAAGGCAAACACCGGGCGCCCATCCTGCGGATGCATCAGGCTGATGGCCTGTGCCAGCGGCAGGCGCCAGGCGGGTAGCACCAGATGGCTGCCGCGCAGGGGCCGCAATTTTGGCGCGGCGCCGGTCTGGCCGCGCAGCCCGTCAGCCCATGCGCCGGTAGCGCTGATCACCAGCCGTGCGTTCACCCGGTAGCTGGCGTCGCTGGCGCCGTCTTGCAGCACGGCGCCGCACACCTTGCCGCCAGCGTCGCGCAGCAGCGTTCGCGCCGCCACGTAATTGAGCGCCACCCCGCCATGCTGCTGCGCCTCCTGCAGCACGCGCAGCACCAGGCGCGCATCGTCGGTCTTGGCGTCGGTGTAGAGCATGCCGCCGCGCAGCCCTGCACGTTTGATGTTGGGCGCCATCAGCAGGAATTCATCGAGCGCAAAATAATGGCGTTCGCGCTTGCCCGCCATCAGATCGTAGATCGTTAGGCCGAGCGAAAACATACGCCGACCTGGCTTCTTGCCCGCATAGTCGGCGAACGCGAAACATTGCGGCTCGACCAGGCCGGGCGCCTCGTGCATCAGATTTTGCCGTTCATGCACCGATTCGCGCGTAAGGCCGAATTTGCCTTCCTTCAGGTAGCGCAAGCCGCCATGCACCAGCTTCGAGGACCGGCTCGACGTGCCCCAGGCGAAATCGCGCTGCTCGACCAGCAGCGCTTTCAGCCCGCGGCGCGACGCTTCCAATAAAATTCCGGCGCCGGTGATGCCCCCGCCAATGATCAGCAGATCCCATTCGCGCTCGAGCAGCGCGGGCAGCGCAGCGCGCCAGCCACTGGTCCAGGGCTTGCTCACAGGTCGCCGCCTTCAAGCGCCAGCAATTTACCGGGATTCATCCTTTGATCCGGATCGAAATGCTTGAACAGCTGGCGCATGGCACCTATCCCCAACGCGCCTTTTTCCGCTTCCAGATACGGGGCATGATCGCTGCCCACCCCGTGCTGGTGGCTGATGGTGCCGCCGTTGGCGACGATCGCTTCGGATACCGCGGCCTTGAGCGCTCGCCAGCGCGCGAAGTCTTCGTCAAAATTGCCGGCCAGCCGATAAACGAAGGTGGTGTAGACGCTCGCGCCTTGCGCGTACACATGCGACAGATGGGTGTACGCGTGCACCCGCTCGTGCAACACGGCCAGCGCGCCGGTGGCCGCGCTTTCCAGCGCTTCCATCATCGCCGTCACGCGCGGCCAGTCAACCGCCGTCTCGACCGTGTCGATCACATAGCCGTGTTCCCAGGCAGCATTACGCAGGTAGACATTGCGGAAGCGGTTCTGCTTCCACTTGTCGCCCATCGCACGCCCGACGTGCACGCCGCGCCGGGCGCGCGTGATTGCCAGCGCATGCTTTAATGCGTTCGATGCAGTCGACTTTTGCCCGCTCACGCCGATCATCAGCATGCATTTTCCTGCCTTGCAGCCGCGCCATCCAAGGTAAGTCTCAAGCGCGCCTATCAATTTTTTGTGTCCGGCCAAGGTCAGCATCGTAAGTGTTTCGAGCGGATTCGACAGCCGCAGCATCGACAGCGGCAACCTGGCCTGCACTACCTCGCGCACGGCTTGTTCGGCCGCGTCCCAGGTTGGGAAGAAAACAGCATGAAACGCTTCGTAGGCCGGCAGCCGTGACACCCGCACGGTCGCTTCGGTCAGGATCCCGATGCGGCCTTCCGAGCCCAGCACGATCTCGCGCAGATCGGTGCCTGCGGCCGATGCAGGAAAGGTCGGAAGCGTCAGCGTGCCGACCGGCGTTTCCACCCGCCCCCCAGCAAACATCTGTTCGATCCGTCCATACCGCAGCGATTGCTGGCCGGACGAACGCGTCACGACCCAACCGCCCAAGGTTGAATACTCGAACGATTGCGGGAAGTGGCCAAGCGTGTAGCCATGCGCGCGCAACTGGGCTTCCAGGTCGGGGCCGAACACGCCGGCGCCAAAGGTCGCCAGTTGCGCCGCCTGGTCCAGGTCCGTCATGCGCGACAGGCGCGCCAGATTGATCGTCAACACCGGCTGCGCACCGCACGGCACAGTCAGATGGCCAGCCACGCTGGTACCGCCGCCATACGCAATGACGATCGCGTCCTGGGCCTTGGCATACGCTAGCAGTTCGCGCACCTGCTCGGTGCTCTCCGGGAACGCCACCCCGTCGGGCACTGCTTCGACCTTGCCGTAGCGTAGCTTGAGCCAGTCGGGCAGGCTCTGGCCCAGGGCGTTCTTCAAGCGGAGCGCAGGCACCGTATCGACCAGGCGGTGTGGCGCCAGGCGGCTGGCGGGGATCCCCTGGCAAGCCTGCTCGAAACTGGCGTCCGTGATCGGCGTGCCGCTTCCCACGCGCTCTTGCAAAAAACCGAGCGCAGCGGCATTGAGTGCAAATTCGACCGTGTCATCACCCCAACCATTCCAACGTCTCATCGATTTATTCCGTTTGATTTTGCTTTGTGACGTGGACAGGCTTGCTATACTTTGCGCCGACCTGCCCTGGCCATCTAATAGTGCCAGCTTAAGCAACAACTTCATTTGGGTATTGCGCTTTTATGACAATTACCTTGTTCGATCATGCCAGGCCTAAGCGCGTGGTCGGCTCGTATCTGCAGCCTTTGCTGGAAGTGGCGCTGGCGCGCGGCGTGACAGCCGGCGCGCTGGCGCGGGCGGCGGGCCTACCCGCCGACGCCCTGGCGCCGCTCCCGGAATCGCTGCCGGCGAACGACTACGTGGCCTTGCTTGAGGCGGGCGCGCGCCTGACCGACGATCTGCACTTCGGTTTGCACGTGGGAGAGCGGGTCAAACTGGGAACCTACAGCGTGTACGGCCTGATCCTGCTCAGTTGCCAGGACTTCGGCCAGGCGTTTGCGCAGACCTTGCGCTACGAGCAGCTGGCGCATGATCTTGGGCGCTCCGCCTTGCGCATTCACGAGGGCGTGGCCCACTATGAATGGCAGAGCAATTATCCCGCTCACAATCGGCATCTGGCCGACAGCGTGTTTGCCGGCATCCGCGTGTTCGGCAACTGGCTGGCCGGCGCCACCCTGCCGCCCGTGCAGATCGCGTTCACGCACGCCGGAGCCGCGAACGACGAATATGAGCGCGTGTTTGGCATCCTGCCGCAATTTAATGCGCCGGCGAACGTTGCCAGCTTCGATGCGCAGCTGTTGAGCTGGCCGGTACCCAACGCGGACGTCAGCCTATATCCGGTGCTGCAGCAGCACGCCGAAAGACTGTTGCAACTGCGCGCGCAAGCGGACAACGGCATCGTCGCAACAGTGCATGCGGCGATTATCAGAAATCTGGCGCACGACCGGGTGCGCCTGGCCTCGATTGCCGATCAACTCAAGCTCTCGCCGCGCACCCTGCAGCGCAAGCTGTCCGACGCCGGCGCCAATTTCCAGCAGGTGCTGGACCAGGCGCGCTTTGCGCTAGCCAAGGATTACCTGCGCCAGGCCGGGCTCAGCCTGGTCGATATCGGGTTCCTGCTCGGGTATCAAGAGCAAAGCGCGTTCAATCACGCCTTCAAGGAATGGTCGGGCGTGAATCCGGGCGCGTACCGCGAGCAGTTCAAGGTTTAGACGGGTCTTGGTCCTTGGCCTTGGTCTCCTGCACCAACGCCATGCGCCGGCGCAGGCGTTGCGCCTCCACCGTATCGCCAGCCTTTTCGGCGCGCATCGCCTGCACGCCCAGCCACGCCAGTAAGGGCCGGCGCCAGCCTTGGGCCGAGGCGGTGTCGACTGCCTGGGTCAGCAGCACCGGGGTGGCGCGGCCGGTGCGCAGCAAGACGCCGGCGGCCACCAGCCTTGACAGCGGATCGCCGATGCCAGCCACGGCCACGGCAGCGGCTGAGTCCGAGGCGGCGTTCAGCACCGCGTGGTGCTGCGCAGGCAACAGAGCGACGTCCTGGGGCTTGGCCTTGCCGCCCAGATAGCTGGCGTACGCCCTTTCCGGCGCGGCGGCATCCTGACGCAGTGGTTCAAAACCAAGGCAATCGTCCTGCACCAGGCTGGCAACGCGGCTGGCGCAACGTACCAACTCCACCCGCGCCACCAATTCGATCCGTCCGGTGCTGGCCATCTCGCTGCGCGCCTTGGCGAACTCCTGGATCTCGACCCTGTCGTTACCGGACATGTAGGCCGAAACCGCGCGCTCCATGCTACTGCGGGCGTTCATTTGCCAGTCAGGCACGGGAGGGCCGCTGGCGCAGCCACCCAATAGCGCGGCGACACCGAAGATCAAAAATGGCGTGAATTTCATGGCAGTTTGACCTCTACTTCGCGTTTGAATGGCCATTTGCGATTGATTTCATTGACCAGCTGTTCGACCTTGCGCAGGTTGGTATCGACGTCTGCGCGCAGCGGCGCAAGGTCGGCGGTCGCGCTCTTGACGTTGGCGCCGACGGCTTGCGCCTCGACCAGGACCGCGTCGAGTTTCTTCATGCTGGTCCTGGTGTCGGCCAGTAAACCATTGAGCTGAACCATGGCGGCCTGCGCCCCTGGCATGACGCCGTTCTTGCCGAACACCTGGCTATCGGCCTTCACCGCCAGCTGATCGACCGTTGCCAACAGCTGGTTGGCGCGGTCTAGCGTGATGAGCAATTTTTGCGCGTTGGCATCGCTGCCGGTAAGGACACCGAGCGCCCCGCTCTTGCCGTTGAGTTTGTCGGTGACGGCCTTCACGTTGCGCAAGCTCAGTTCCAGCGACGAGTCGTTTGCCGTCAGTGCGTTCAGGTTCTGGATCAACTCCTTGGCTGCGGCCAGCAGGCGCGGGATTTCGGCGCTGGCGTCGCCCACCAGCACGGTTCGCACTTCCCCATCCTTCAACGGCGGGTCGGTCAGGATACCGCTGAAGGCGCGCAAGCGCGTGCCCCCCACCAGCGCGCGTTCCATCGTAAAAATGCTCGAACTGCGCAACCAGTGGGCATCCCGGCGCGGCACGTCGACGATCATCCTGGCCTTGCCCTCGCTGCTGAGTTCGATGCGGCTGACGCGGCCGATCGGGAAACCGGCGAACGTGACGTCCATCCCGACCACAACGCCTTCGGCATCGTCGGCCATCAGCACCAGTTTCTGGGTCGATTCAAATGCGCCGCGCGCATACATCAGGTAAATCACCGCAGCCGACACCAACAACACCATCAAGGCCAGCAGCAGGGCCGCCTTGAACTCGATGTTGGGAATGGGGGGCGTGTCTGGCGAAGGGGATTCGTCGTTGGTTTTATCTGTCATGGAAGTCCACGGTTGGTATCAGGGTATTAGCGGCGCTAATAAATTTGAATGAAACAGGTAGCGCTAGTAATATCTAGTAATAATTACCCATCAACGAAGCCACTTCGATCAGCAGCACAACGGCAAACAGGCGCACCATCCCGGCCAGTCCAGAGGCAAGATTGGTGCGGCCGCGGCGCACTGGCACGATGCCCTCATAATACGCGGAGGCCATCGGGATAAACGACACGGCCAGGCTGAAAAAGAAAATCTTGAGCACCAGGATCAAGGTCACGGCCGGGTTGAACACCTGGCCCACGACCCGCGTGTAGCCCTGCAGCGCCCAGGGCGTAAAGCCGTAAATGGTCACATACGCGAGCACTAGCGTGAGCACGCAGCTGACCGCGCCCAGCATCCATACCGAAAACACGCCGGCCAGCACCCTGGGCAGGAATTCATGCCGGATCGGGTCTATCCCCTGTTGCTGCAGCGCGTTGAAGGCACCCTGCGCGCGCATCTGCGCGATCTCGGCACTGTCCGGCAAGGTCGAGCGCAGCGCCACGAACATGGCGGCCGTGAGCGGAATCAGTTCGAGAACCAGCACCCTGACCACCATCTCGATGGCAAAACGCGACAAGCCGTAACTGAGCGCAGT
Source organism: Janthinobacterium sp. (assembly GCA_031431155.1). GTDB lineage: Bacteria > Pseudomonadota > Gammaproteobacteria > Burkholderiales > Burkholderiaceae_D > JANPCW01. The sequence goes on from JANPCW010000169.1 coordinate 7,322, forward strand.
GACCACGACAATCCGGATCAGCACCACGCTGATCAAGGCCGACAGCACGGTAAACCACATTAAATTGGGTGTCGTCCCCGACACCAGCTGGCGCGCGATGGCGCTGCGATTGGCGCGGTTATACGTCGATGGCGACAACGCCAGTGTCAACACGACCACGCCAAACAGCATGATCTGCCACCAGCTGCCGAGCCACACCAGCGCATTGCGTTTCAGGCGCCTGAGTATCGACAAGTAAGAAGCGTGTGTGATCATTACGCCATGGTAGCAGCGAATGTGTCATTTGTGCCAATGCGTGCAGTGTCGCCGGTCACCGGGCCCTCTGCAGGGCAATCGCATCAAAAGCTAGACGTGTAGGCCAAGCACTTCGGCCAAGTAACGCTCGTTGAGCGCGGCGAACTGGCGCTTCTTGGCCACCGTTAGCTTACGTGAGGTGGTTGCCTTCAACAGATTCATGGCGATTTT
>JANPCW010000170.1:0-4160 GCA_031431155.1 Janthinobacterium sp.
CGCGGTAGTGCCAGCAACGCTCGCACTTGGGCGCTTCCGAGGCCGTCACGGCGATCGCTTCGTCCGCTTCGCCGGCCACCAGAACGACGCGCGCCTGCGAGGTGATGAAGATGAACTTCAGGTCGTCATCCAGGCTTGCCAGCAGGGCATGCTTGGCGGGGCCAGCCTTGATCGTCAGCTCGGCCTGCAGCGAGGAACCGATCGCGCCGGAGACGCGCAACTGTTCGAGCTCTTTGGTGACGTCGGCCCGCACTGCGCGCAGGATGGCGAATTTTTCCAGCAGGGCCGCGCCGTCCGCAACCGTTGGCACGCTCCAGTAGGTCTGGGTGAAAATGGTTTCGTCGCTGGCGTTGTAAGCCTCGGGACCGGCAAATATCGCCCACGCTTCCTCGGCCGTAAACGACAGGGTCGGCGCCATCACCCGCAGCAAACTCTGGGTGATGTGCCACAGGGCCGTTTGGGCCGAGCGGCGCGCCAGCGAAGTCAGGCCGGAGGTGTACAGGCGGTCCTTGAGGATGTCGAGGTAAAAGCCGCCCAGGTCTTCCGAACAGTAAATCTGCAGCTTCGAGATCACTGGATGGAATTCAAATTTCTCGTAGTGGGCCAAGATCTCGGCCTGCAAGGCGCCGATGGAAGCGAGCGCATAGCGGTCGATCTCGAACATCTGGGCCATCGGCACCGCATCGACGGATGGATCGAAGTCCGAGGTATTGGCCAGCAAGAAGCGCAGCGTGTTGCGGATCCGGCGATACGATTCCGTGACGCGCTTGAGGATCTCGTCGGAGATCGACAGCTCGCCGGTGTAGTCGGTCGAGGCGACCCACAGGCGCAGGATGTCCGCGCCCAGCGTGTCCGAAATCTTTTGCGGTGCCACCACGTTGCCTTCCGACTTGGACATTTTCTTGCCCTGGCCGTCGACCGCGAAGCCGTGCGTGAGCAGCGCCTTGTAGGGCGGGCGCCCGTTCAGCATCGAGGACGTCAGCAACGACGAGTGGAACCAGCCGCGGTGCTGGTCCGAGCCTTCCAGATACAGGTCGGCCGGAAATTCAAGCTGCGCCGCGTGCGAACCGTTGCCGCTAGGGCCGCCCAGCACGGTTTGATGGGTGGTGCCCGAATCGAACCAGACGTCGAGCGTGTCGCGGTTTTTGACGTACAGGTCCGCATCCGCACCGAGCAGATCTTTCGGCTCGAGCGCAAGCCAGGCCTCGATGCCGCGCGTTTCGATCAATTGCGCGACCTGCTCGAGCAATTCGGGCGTGCGCGGGTGCAGCTCGCCGCTTTCCTTGTGAATGAAAAATGCCATTGGTACGCCCCACTGGCGCTGGCGCGACAGGGTCCAGTCGGGGCGGTTGGCGATCATGCCATGCAGGCGCGCCTGGCCCCAGTCCGGGAAGAACTCGGTGTCGGCGATGCCTTGCAGCGCGCTCTGGCGCAGGGTCGGGCCGCCGTCCTTGGGCACGAGGTCCATGCCGGCGAACCATTGCGAAGTCGCGCGGTACACGATCGGCGTCTTATGGCGCCAGCAATGCATATAACTGTGCTCTGCCATCACCAGGCTGAACAACGCGCCGGCCTCGGTCAGGCTGGCGCAGATCGGCTTGGACGCTTCCCAGATGGTCATGCCGCCGAACAATGGCAGCGATGACGCGTACCTGCCGTCGCCCATCACCGGTTTCAGGATCTGCTCGTCGGTGACGCCATGCGCCTTGCATGAGATAAAGTCGTCGATGCCGTAGGCGGGCGCCGAGTGCACCACGCCGGTACCGCTTTCGGTCGTCACGTAATCGGCCAGGTACATCGGCGAGGTGCGCTCGTAACCGGCATCGATCGCGGCCAGCGGGTGCTTGAATTGGATCCCTTCCAGCGCCGCGCCCAGGCAGGTCGCGATCACCTTGCCGTCGAACTTGTAGCGCTCCAGGCAGGCTTGCACCAGATCGCTGGCCAGGATTAACAGCACAGGCTTGCCGTCGCGCACGCAATCGACCAGCGCGTAGCTTAGCTCGGGGTGCACGTTGAGAGCTTGGTTGGCCGGGATGGTCCACGGCGTGGTGGTCCAAATCACGCAAAACCCGTTGTTGGCGCCGGCGGCAGGCAGTGCCGATAGCCCGAATGCGGCGGCCACCTTGTCCGGCTGCGCGAACGGGAACCCGACGTCGATCGCGGGATCGCGCTTGTCCTGGTATTCCACTTCCGCTTCGGCCAGGGCCGAGCCGCAGTCGAAGCACCAGTTCACCGGCTTGAGGCCGCGATACACATAACCCTTCTCGAGCAGGGTGCCGAGCGCGCGCAGCTCGTCGGCTTCGTTGCCGAAGGCCATCGTCAGGTAGGGCTGATCCCATTCGCCCAGCACGCCCAGGCGGATGAAGTCTTTCTTCTGGCGTTCGACCTGTTCGGTGGCGTAGGCGCGCGCAAGCGTCAGCACTTGGGCCGTAGGCAGGCTCTTGCCGTGCAATTTTTCGATCTGGATTTCGATCGGCATGCCGTGGCAATCCCAGCCCGGCACGTAGGGAGCGTCGAAACCGGCCATGGTGCGCGCCTTGACCACCATGTCCTTGAGGATCTTGTTGACCGCGTGACCGATGTGGATGTCGCCGTTGGCGTATGGCGGGCCGTCATGCAGGATGAATTTCGGACGCCCGGCGGCCGCTTTGCGGATCCGCTGGTAGACCTTTTTATCTTGCCACTGTTTGACCCATTGCGGCTCGCGCTTGGCCAGGTCGCCGCGCATCGGAAACGGCGTCTCGATCATGTTGACCGGGTATTTGCTGGCGGATTTCTTGGCAGGCTTGTGGGCTGGCAGATCGGCTACGGTCGCTGGTGTGCTGGTATCGGACATATTTTTCTTCAAGAGAGTGCGTATCTATATTAAATGGCGGAAATGGCGGGCAAAAGCAGCGCAGGCTGCATAGCGCTGCAGGATCAGTTCATTTCGTGGTTTCAAATTCGCGGTTTCAAATTCGGTCGGTGGCAGTGGTCGGAGCTGCGCCGGCAAAATGGGCGCGTGCCTGCCCGCCGTCGTGCGCGATGGCCGCCGTCAGGGCCGGCAAATCGTCGTATTTCTGTTCGTCGCGCAGTTTTTTCAGGAACTCAACGCGCACCACTTTGCCGTAACACACTTGCGCGAAATCGAAAACATGCACTTCGAGCAGCACCCGGCCGCTGTCGTCGATGGTTGGGCGCACGCCCAGGCTGGCGACCGCCGGCAGCGGTTGCGCGGCCAGGCCATGCACTTGCACCACGAAGATTCCGGACAGGGCGGGGCGGTGCGCCACCCGCAAATTTAGCGTCGGAAAGCCTAGCGTGCGTCCCAGTTTCTGGCCGTGGATCACGTGGCCCGAAATCGCATACGGATGGCCCAGCAATCGTTCGGCTTGCGCGAAGTCGCCGGCGGCCAGCGCCGCCCGCACCGCCGACGAGGAGATCCGTTGCGATCCATGCGTGACCGCCGGCAAGGTAGAGACCGCGAACCCATGTTGCTTGCCGGCCTCGATCAGCATGGCCACGTCGCCTGCGCGCCGTGCGCCATAGCAGAAGTCATCGCCCACCATCAGCCACTTTACTTGCATGCGCTCAACCAGGATCTGTTCCGTGAATTGCTGGGGCGTTAGTGAGGCGAAATGGGCATTGAAATGCTTGACGATGACGCGGTCGATGCCGGCCTGCGACAGCGACTGCATTTTGTCGCGCAGATTGGCGATCCGGTTCGGTGCACGCGACAGATCGCCGGCGCGTTCGGCGAAAAATTCGCGCGGGTGCGGCTCAAACGTCATCACGGCCGCTTCCAGCCCCAGTTCATTGGCCGCGCCGCACACGCGCGCCAACAAGGCTTGATGGCCGAGATGGACGCCGTCAAAGTTGCCGATCGTGAGCGCGCAGGGCGCGCGCGCCCGGGCGTTGGGAAGTCCGCGGAATACCTTCATAAGATGCTTAGGGAAAAACTGTCGCTAAACAAGCAATTATACGGTCTGTTCAACGGTTTCATGTCTGTCGGCCCAAATTGTGGCGGGTCTAGAAGTTAAAAAGCGCTGTCTGCGGGGGCAGACAGCGCTTTTTTGAGCATAAACGGCCTCCCGGCGCCGGTTTTAGCTCAAAGGATGATTTATTTGCATGATCCAGTACCGCGCCAGTTCGGCGGTGCCGTCGGTGCCGCCCACCGCTTT
>JANPCW010000171.1:0-5226 GCA_031431155.1 Janthinobacterium sp.
GCGCATGCCGCGCTGTCGATCGCCGACGTCGGCTACGTCATTGAAACCGGGACCATCTTGCTGTCCGGCAGCGGCCCTGAACTGCTCGATAACGCGCAGGTGCAAAGCGCCTATCTGGGCATGTGATGCCGATCGATTGCATTGCCGAAACCCCGGGCGATTGCGCGCCGCAACATGGTGACACTCAATTTGTCGGCATCTTGCTGGCCGCCGGAACCGGTTCGCGCTTTGATCCGAGCGGCGCGCGCAACAAGCTGATGCAGCCCTTGGCCGACGGCGATAGCGTCGCGGTTGCCGCCGCCAGGAATCTCTTGGCGGCATTGCCGCTGGTGTTGGCGGTGGTGCGGCCCGGTTCGGATGCGCTAGCGGCGCAACTGCGCGCGATCGGCTGCGCAGTGACCGAATGCCCGAGCGCCGAGCAAGGCATGGGCGCATCGTTGGTGCATGGGCTGTCGCAAACGCCCGAAGCAGCGGGATGGCTCATCGCGTTGGCGGACATGCCGTATCTCCAGCCGAACACCAGCATCGCCCTGATCGATGCGATCCGGTGCGGCGCGCAGATCGCGGTGCCCACCTTTGGGGGGCGCCGTGGCAACCCGGTTGCCTTTGGCCGCACCCATTTGCCGGAGCTGCTTTGCTTGGGCGGCGATCAAGGCGCGCGCGCCTTGCTGGCCAGGTATCCGGTCACGGAAATTGCGGTCGATGATCCCGGAATCGCTCGCGATATCGATACAGTCATCGATCTCTCTTTTGACTGCAGGGCAGACTCGTAACAAGGCAATAACAACAAGCGGAAAGCGATCATGGAAGAGACAAAATTTCGTTCGCATTACAAACTGTCGGACAATCTGCTGGCGTGCGAGGGACAGGTTTTTCTGACCGGGATCCAGGCCTTGGTGCGCTTGCCGCTGATGCAGCGTGCGCTCGACACGGCGCAGGGGGTGAACACGGCGGGCTTCGTGAGCGGCTATCGCGGATCGCCGCTGGGCATGCTCGATCAGGCATTGTGGCAAGCCAAGGATCTGCTCGACCAGCGCCAAATATGCTTCCTGCCCGCGATCAACGAGGAGTTGGGCGCCACCGCCGTGCTCGGCACGCAGCAGGTCGAGTCCGATCCGCAGCGCACCGTCGATGGCGTGTTCGCTTACTGGTACGGCAAAGGACCGGGCGTGGACCGCGCGGCCGATGCGCTCAAGCACGGCACTGCCTACGGCTCGTCGCCGACCGGCGGCGTGCTGATCGTCGCTGGCGACGACCATGGCTGCGTATCGTCGTCGATGTCGCACCAAAGCGACTTGTCGTTCCAGGCGTGGAGCGTGCCCACCGTGTCGCCGGCCAGCGTGGCCGAGTATCTCGAATTCGGCCTGTATGGCTGGGCGCTGTCGCGTTTTTCCGGCGCCTGGGTCGGCTTGACCGCGTTGTCCGAAGTCGTCGAAAGCGGCGTGACGGTCGATATCGACGAAACCTTGGCGCGCGTCGCGGCATGGAAACCGGCGCAACAGGTACGCCTGGAAAGCGCTTATCAGGCGCCCGCCGATGGCCTGCATTACCGTAGCGAGGATCCGCCATCGCCCAGGATCGAAGTGCGGATGCAGCACAAGCTGGACGCAGTCAGGGCATTCTCGCGCATCAACAGCATCGACCGCCACGTGATTGCCGCACCGGATGCGCGTGTTGGCATCGTCACCTGCGGCAAGGCGCATTACGATCTGATCGAGGTGTTGCGCCGGCTCGGCCTGTCGCAACACGAGCTGGCGGAGGCCGGGGTGCGCCTGTACAAGGTCGGGCTCTCATTCCCGCTCGAACCGACGCGCATGATCGAATTCGCGCGCGGACTTGAGCAAATCCTGGTGATCGAGGAAAAGGCGCCGGTGGTGGAAACGCAGATGCGCGACCTGTTCTACAACGGCCCGCAGGGCGTGCGTCCCGTCATCACCGGAAAAAATGATGCCGAAGGAATGCCGCAGATTTCGGCGCTCGGCGAATTGCGCCCGTCGCGCCTGATCGAAATGGTCGCGCACTGGCTGGCGCGGCACAATCCGGTGCTCGACCGGCGCGCGCGTGTGCTCGATTTCACGCTGCCGTCGCTATTGTCCAATCGCGCCGATGGGGTGCGGCGAATTCCGTATTTCTGCTCCGGTTGCCCGCACAATACATCAACGCGCGTGCCGCAAGGATCGTGCGCGCAGGCCGGCATCGGCTGCCATTTCATGGCCAGCTGGATGGACCGCAGCACCAGCGGTCAGATCCAGATGGGGGGCGAGGGCGTCGACTGGGCGGCACGGGGGAAATTTAGCCGCATGCCGCATGTGTTCCAAAACCTCGGCGACGGCACCTATTACCACTCCGGCTATCTGGCGATCCGGCAATCGGTGGCGGCCAAATCGAACATCACCTATAAAGTTTTGTACAACGATGCGGTCGCCATGACCGGCGGCCAGCCGGTGGACGGCACCCTGTCGGTCGATCGGATTGCGCGCCAGGTGGAAGCGGAAGGCGTGAAGGCGCTCGCGGTGGTCAGCGACAATATCGGCAAATACGACCAGATCAAGCATTTGTTCCCGGCCTACACCACGTTCCATCAGCGCGACGAGCTTGACCAGGTGCAGCGAAGGCTGCGCGAGATCGCCGGCGTGACCGTGCTCATTTATCAGCAGACCTGCGCCGTGGTCAAGCGCCGCCGCCGCAAGATGGGCGAGATGGCCGAGTCGGATCGGCGCCTGTTCATCAATCAGGCCGTATGCGAAGGCTGCGGCGATTGCGGCGTGCAGTCCAATTGCCTGTCGGTGGTGCCGGTGGAGACCGAGTTCGGGCGCAAACGCATGATCAATCAGTCGAGCTGCAACAAGGATTATTCCTGCGCCAAGGGGTTTTGTCCGAGTTTTGTCGTGGTCAAGGGCGGGATGCTGCGCAAGCGCATCGGCGTGCTGCGCGAAGCCGGCGCCGACGCGTTGGCGCTCCAACTCGATGAACTGCCGCTGCCGGAAGCGCATGCATGGAGTGGGCCGTATGACTTGATGGTCACCGGCGTGGGCGGCACCGGCATCATCACGGTCGGGGCCCTGCTGGCGATGGCGGCGCATCTCGAGTGCAAATATTCGAGCGTGCTTGATTTCACCGGCTTTGCGCAAAAGGGCGGCGCGGTGCTGTCGTTCGTGCGCTTGGCCAGCCAGCGCGAAGATTTGAACCAGGTGCGCATCGATACCCAGCAGGCAGACGCCTTCCTGGCGTGCGACCTGGTGGTCGGCGCATCGAACGACGCCTTGCAAACGGTGCGCCATGGCCGCACCCGCGTCGTTGTCAACATCCATGAAACGCCGATCCCGGAATTCCTGCGCAATCCGGATGCCGAGTTGCACTCGGAGGCATTGCTCGAAAAAATCCGGCATGCCGCGGGCAAGGACATGGTCGAGACCTTTGACGCGCAGACCCTGGCCGAGCAATTTCTGGGCGATACGATCTGCGCCAATATTCTCGCGCTGGGCTACGCATGGCAGCGCGGCCTGGTTCCGATCGGACTGCGCGCCATGCTGCACGCGATCGCGTTGAATGGCGTGGCGGTGGGCATGAACCAGTTGGCGTTCAACCTGGGCCGGCTGGCCGCGGGCAATCCGCAGGCGCTGCAGGCACAGTTGCACGGCGCCGCCGCGCAAGCGCCTAGCCCGGCACGCACGGTCGATGAATTGATTGCGCACCGGATCGAGCATCTGCGCGCCTATCAGGACGAGGCCTATGCGCAGCGCTACCTGGCCCTGGTCGAGCGCGTGCGCGCGTCCGAGCAGCTACTGACCGAGCCCGGCGCCAGGCTGGTGCTGACCGAGGCGGTGGCGTTTCACTTCGCAGGATTGATGGCTTACAAAGATGAATATGAAGTGGCCCGCCTCTACACGGACGGCACGTTTGAGAAGCAGCTTGCGGCCCAGTTCGAAGGCGATTACACGCTCGAATTCCACATGGCGCCGCGCCTGCTGACGCGCGTTTCCCGAGACGGCCAGGCGCCCAAGCTGCGCGGCGGGGCGTGGACCATGAGCGCGTTGCGCACGTTGGCGAAAGGGAGAAAATTGCGCGGCACCTGGCTCGATCCGTTCGGCAAGAGCGAGGAGGGGCGCTTGGTGCGGGAGCTGATCGAGAACTACGAACGGCGCGTGCTGGAACTGCTGCCAATGCTCACGCCGGACAATCTCGGGACCGCCATCGAATTAGCCGGCATCCCCAAGCAGATCAGGGGTTTCGGACATGTTAAAGTCGCCAATATCGCATTGGCGCGCGAGCGCGAAACGGCATTGCTGCATCGCTTCGATCCGATCCGCTATCGGCTGTCGCAAGCGGGTCGCGAAGTCGCGTAGGGCGGAAAAGGCTCGGCGGCGAGCTTTTTACGGTGCCCGAATTGCTTTGCAATTCGCCCCCGCTGGCGCCTTCCGCCGCAAGAGTTCCGCTACAATCGGTCGCAAAGGTTACGAAGTAAGGTCACCACAATCCGGGCCAGCGTTGGGGCGGACCTGACGGCGGATAACGCTTCGCTCATCCGCCCTACGCTCATCCACCCAACGCTCACCCGAATTACGCCGTTTTTTTTGCGAACCCGAGGTAGGTTTCGATCACCTTAGGATTTTGCGCCAGGTCGCTGGCCGGGCCTTCGAGCACCATGTCGCCCGTTTCCAGCACGTAGCCGTAATCGGCCACTTGCAGCGCCGCCCGCGCATTTTGCTCGATCAGCAAGGTCGCGACGCCGTTCTCGCGCAAGCGCTCGATGATGTGAAAAATATCCTTGACGATCAGCGGCGCCAGGCCGAGGCTCGGTTCATCGAGCATCAGCAGCGTCGGCTTGGCCATCAGCGCGCGCCCGACCGCCAGCATTTGGCGCTCGCCGCCGGACAGTGTGCCGGCCATCTGCTTGCAGCGCGCTCGCAGGCGCGGGAATAGCTGGAACACATAATCGAGCTGGTCCTTGTAGCCGGCCTCGCGCGCACGGTAGCGGCGATAACTGCCGAGCAGCAGGTTATCCTCGATGCTCATGCTGTTGAACAGCTCGCGCTTTTCCGGCACCAGGTTCATGCCGCGCTCGACGCGCCGTTCGATCCCGAGGCCGGCCAGATCCTGACCCAGGAACTTGACCATGCCGCGCCCCGCCAGACAACCCATGATCGCGTTGAGCATGGTCGACTTGCCGGCCCCATTGGGCCCGATCACCGTGACAATCTGGCCGGCCCCAACCCGGATGCTGGC
>JANPCW010000172.1:0-6193 GCA_031431155.1 Janthinobacterium sp.
CACGCCGCGTTGGTGGCGACTGTCAGACCTGCGGTGACAACCGAGCCACCCGCAGAAGCAGCGCCGCCACAACAAGTCGTTCAACGACTCAAACACGCCGTCATGCAAAACCTGCTCAAGTCTGTGAAGCGCGCTCGAACCGATGACGGCAGCGGCTGCGCCGGGTCATCACGTTGAAGTCGGTCGATACCGGGTTCGGCCCGCTGCCGACGGTGGCAAACACGGCGGCCTCGCCGGCGAACGCGATGGTCGGCGCGCCGGCATCGAGCGCGACACGGCGCTCATGATCGAGCTCCAGGTGAACGCCATCGCCTGCGACCAGGCTCAGCGTGCGGTCGATGCCGGGGAACACCGAGAACGCGCCGCTGCTGGCGATCGTGGCCAAGCTGATGCGCCAGTCGAAATCGTCAAACCCGGCGCCTGGCGGGGACACCACAATTTCCGTGCTGCTGCCGCCACCGTTTTTCCAGGGCGTTTGCAGCAGGCTGGCATAAGGGATTTTTTGCGCCATCATCGTAGCTGGCGCAATTGGGCCAGAGTTTGCTTGAAGCGTTCGGCAATAGCATGCTGGGCCACGTGCTGATGGTCGCGCACCACCCACTGGCCGCCCACCATCACGTCCCTCACCAGATTGTCGTTGCCGTTAAAAATGAAGCAGCCCAGCACATCCTCGATCGCCGCTCCATACAGATTGGGATGGTCGCTATCGAGCACGATCAGGTCGGCGCGCTTGCCCGTTGCCAGCGCGCCGACCTGGCGGCCGCAGGCTTGCGCCCCGCCCTGCAACGCACCCTGCCACAGGAAGTCGCCGACATGGCGCTCCGCCTTCGAGACTGCGATATTGCGCCGCTGATGCTGCAGGCGCTGTCCGTATTCGAGCCAGCGCAATTCTTCCACGGCGCTGCGCGAGACATGGCTGTCGCTGCCGATGCCGAACTGCCCACCCGCTGCCAGCCAGTGCTGCAACGGGAACAGACCGTCGCCGAGATTGGCTTCCGTGGTCGGGCACAGGCCGGCTACAGCGCCGGTCGCGGCCAGCGCTGCCGCTTCGTCGGGCACCATGTGGGTGGCATGCACCATGCACCAGCGACTGTCCACGGCGACATGCTCAAGCAGCCATTGCACCGGCCGCAGCCCATTTTGCGCGACGCATTGCGCCACCTCCTGCTGCTGCTCGGCGATGTGGATATGCACCGGCCGCTCCGGTGGCAGGGCCGTCAGCACTTCCCTGATCTGGGATACCGATGCGGCCCGCAGCGAATGCGGCGCCACGCCCACTTCGGTTTGCGCGTCGCGCAGCGGCTCGAGCGCGCCGATGATTTTCAGCACTTGATCGGGATCGGTCCTAAAACGTCGCTGCTCGGGCTTCAAGGCGATTTCGCCAAAATTGGAATAGCTGTACAACACGGGCAGCATGGTGATACCGATGCCGGTCATCTTGGCGGCCGCGATCACGCGCTCCGCCGTTTCGGCCGGACGCGCATACATGGCGCCGTCGGGCGCGCGCTGCACGTAATGAAATTCACAGACGGCCGTGTAACCGTAGCGCAGGCATTCGGAAAACAGCTGGGCGGCGATCGCTTCGATCTGCTCGGGCGTGATATTGCCGGCGAACCGGTACATCAGGTCGCGCCAGGTCCAGAAGCTGTCCGGGCCGTCGCCAGCCTGTTCCGTCAGGCCGCCGAGCGCGCGCTGAAAGCTGTGCGAATGCAGATTCACCATGCCCGGCAACACAAGATCGACTACCGGCACGCCCGCTGGCGGCGTGGCACCGGCCGTTACCTGCGTCAGGTTGCCGGCAGCGTCCCAGTCCAGTTGCACGTCTTGCTTCCAGCCGTCCGGCAGTAGCGCATGGCGCGCGAACAGGGACTTCATTGGCATATTCGTTGGCATACTCAAGCTCGCGCCCAGGTAGCGGCCGCGGCCGTCATCTTGCGCAGCAAGCCCTGCACGCCAGCCGCCAGATCCGGCCGATAAGCGAACGGCGCTGCCTCGTTCATGTACAGGCATTGGCACATTTCAAGCTGGATCGCATGTACGTTCAATGCCGGTTTGCCGTAGTGGCGCGTGATATGACCGCCCTTGAAGCGGCCATTGAGCGCGACCGTGAAGCCGGTTTGCGCCTGCGCGAGGTCGAGCACGGCGGCGCTCAGTTGGTCGGAGCAGGTGGTGCCGTCGGCCGTGCCGAAGTTCAGGTCCGGCAGCTTGCCTTCGAAAAAACGCGGCACCACCGACGGGATCGAATGCGCATCCCACAGCACGACCCGGCCGTGGATCTGCAGCAGCCGCTCAAGTTCGGCCCCCAATTGCTGGTGGTAGGGCTGCCAGTAGCGCTGCAGGCGCTGCTCTACTTCGGCCTCGCTCGGCGCTTGGCCCGGCAGGTATAGCGGGGCACAGCCGAAGGTGTCCAGCGGGCACAGCCCGGTGGTGTCGAGTCCGGGATACAGGTTGGTGTTCTCCGGCGGTCGGTTCAGGTCGATCACGTAGCGCGACCAGCGCGCGGACAGGGTCGAGGCACCCATTTCCGCCAGAAACCCATACAGCGGAACCAGGTGCCAGTCGGTGTCGGCCACCTGTTTCGCTTCAGGCGAGAGGCGCGCGGCAATGTCGTCGGGAATGTCGGTTCCCACGTGCGGCATCGAAACGAGCAAGGGGATGCTGCCTGCGTTGAATTGGAAGTCCATCAGCGATTCCTTGTTATGGCGTCCCCTCCCCCGGTGGAGGAAGGGGAATGGCTCAGGCGTACAGCGCTGCAAACAAACTCTGGCAAGAGGCGCTTAACTCGCCATTCATGACCATCTGCTTGGCCGCTTCGATATCGGGCGCGAAGAAGCGGTCGGCATCGTAGAACGGCACTTTCTGGCGCAGCTGCTGGTGTACGTGCTCCAGATGCGGCGACGTTTTCAGGGGGCGGTGGAAGTCGATCCCTTGCGCGGCCGCCAGCAACTCGATCCCGATGATCACCGCCGTATTGTGCGCCATATCGTCGAGCCGGCGCGCCGCAAACGTGGCCATGCTGACGTGGTCTTCCTGGTTGGCCGAGGTCGGCAAGCTGTCGACGCTGGCCGGATGGGCCAGCGACTTGTTTTCGGACGCCAGCGCGGCCGCCGTCACGTGCGCGATCATGAAGCCGGAATTAACGCCCGGGTCGCGCACCAGAAATGGCGGCAGGCCGGACAGCGTGGCATCGATCAGCAGCGCGATCCTGCGCTCGGCCAAGCCGCCGATCTCGGCGATCGCCAGCGCCAGCGTGTCGGCTGCGAACGCGACAGGCTCGGCGTGAAAATTGCCACCCGAGATGATGTCGCCGGTGTCGGGGAAAATCAGCGGATTGTCGGTGACAGCGTTCGCTTCGATCAGCAAGGTGCGCCCGACGTTGACGATTAAGTCCAGGCACGCGCCCATCACCTGCGGCTGGCAGCGCAGGCTGTACGGATCTTGCACCCGCTCGTCTCCGGCCAGATGCGAAGCCCGGATCGCGCTCGACGCGACCAGCTGGCGGTAAATCCCGGCCGCCGCGATTTGCCCTGGCTGGCCGCGCACCGCGTGCACCCGCGCGTCGAATGGCGCGTCGCTGCCCTTGGCCGCGTCGAGCGACAGGGAACCTGCCACCATGGCCGCTTCCAGCAGGCGCTCGGCCATGAACAAGCCATGCAGCGCCAGCGCGTTCGAGACCTGGGTGCCGTTGATCAGGGCCAGCCCTTCTTTTGCTCCCAGCACCACCGGCGCGATGCCGGCGTTTTTGAGCGCATCCTGCGCCGGCAGCAACTGGCCGTCGACCCGCACCTGGCCCACGCCCAGCATGGCCAGCGTCATGTGCGACAGCGGCGCCAGGTCGCCCGAGGCGCCGACCGAGCCCTTGGCCGGAATCGCAGGCATGATGCCAGCGTTGTAGAGCGCAATCAGGGTGTCGATGATGAGCGGGCGCACGCCCGAATAACCGCGCGCCAGGCTGCCGATTTTCATCAGCATGATCAGGCGCACCACATGATCGGGCAACAGCGCGCCGGTGCCGACCGAATGCGACAGGATCAGGTTACGCTGCAACTGTTCGAGTTTTTCGTCCGGAATGCGGGTCTTGGCCAGGATCCCAAAACCGGTGTTGATGCCATAGGCCGCCTCGCCCTTGGCCACGATGGCGTCGACCGCCGCGTTTGCTGCGCGAATCACAGGGTACGCTTCGGGTGCTAGCGTCAGATGGGCCGGTCCGGTCCATACCGCGCGCAGGTCCGACAGGGTCATGCTGCCCGGGTGCAAAGTCCAGGCGCCGATGCTTGAGTGATGTGTCATGGTTGCTTTCCTATTTTTTGATCATTGGGAGATTCAAACCGTTGCGCTCGGCGCAGGCGATCGCGGCGTCGTAACCGGCATCGGCATGGCGCATCACTCCCGAGCCGCTGTCGTTGACCAGCACGCGCGCCAGGCGTTTGGCCGCCGCATCGCTGCCGTCGGCCACGATCACCATGCCGGAATGCTGCGAGTATCCCATCCCTACCCCGCCGCCGTGGTGCAGCGAGACCCAGGTCGCGCCGCTGGCGGTATTGAGCATGGCGTTCAAGAGCGGCCAGTCGGACACGGCATCGGTGCCATCCTTCATGCTCTCGGTCTCGCGATTCGGGCTGGCGACCGAGCCCGTGTCGAGGTGATCGCGTCCGATCACGATCGGCGCCTTCAATTCGCCGGTGCGCACCATTTCGTTAAACGCCAGGCCGGCGATGTGGCGTTCGCCCAGGCCGAGCCAGCAAATGCGCGCCGGCAAGCCTTGGAACGCGATGCGCTCCTTGGCCATGTCGAGCCAGTGGTGCACCTGCTTGTTTTCCGGGACCAGCTGCTTGATCTTGGCATCGGTCTTGTAAATATCTTCCGGATCGCCCGACAGCGCAACCCAGCGGAACGGGCCGCGGCCCTCGCAAAACAGGGGCCGGATGTAGGCCGGCACGAAGCCGGGGAAGGCAAATGCATCGGCCACGCCATGGTCGAAGGCGACCTGGCGAATGTTGTTGCCATAGTCGACCACGCGCACGCCCATCGAGTGGAATTCGAGCATCGCCTGCACGTGCTGCGCACACGATGCCGCCGCCGCAGCCGTCAGGCGCGCGTGCTGGCCCGCATCCTGCTGCGCCGCCTTCCACTCGGCCACGCTCCAGCCG
Source organism: Janthinobacterium sp. (assembly GCA_031431155.1). GTDB lineage: Bacteria > Pseudomonadota > Gammaproteobacteria > Burkholderiales > Burkholderiaceae_D > JANPCW01. The sequence goes on from JANPCW010000172.1 coordinate 5,151, forward strand.
AGCGGCAAATAGCCATTGATCAAATCGTGGGCCGAAGTCTGGTCGGTGACCAGGTCCGGCATCAGGCCACCGGCTTTGGCGCGCCGCACCAATTCCGGCAGCAGCTCGGCCGCATTGCCGAGCAGCCCGATCGAGACGGCCTCCTTGCACGCGCAATGGTGCGCGATGAGCGCGAGTGCATCGTCGATGTTGGCGGCCTGCTTGTCGAGGTAACGGGTGCGCAGGCGGAAGTCGATGCTGCTTTGCTGGCATTCGATATTGAGCGAGACGGCCCCGGCCATGGTCGCGGCCAGCGGTTGGGCCCCGCCCATGCCGCCCAGGCCCGCGGTCAGGATCCAGCGCCCGCCCCAGTCGCCGCCGAAATGCTGGCGCCCGGCTTCGGCGAAGGTTTCGTAAGTGCCCTGGACGATGCCCTGGGTGCCGATATAAATCCAGCTGCCCGCCGTCATCTGGCCGTACATGAACAGGCCCTTGCGGTCGAGCTCATTGAAATGCTCCCAGTTGGCCCATTTCGGCACCAGGTTCGAATTGGCGATCAAAACGCGCGGCGCATCGGCATGGGTCTGGAACACGCCGACCGGCTTGCCGGACTGGATCAGCAAGGTCTGATCGTCTTCCAGTTCGCGCAGGCAGGCCAGGATCTGGTCGAAGCAGGCCCAGTTGCGGGCGGCGCGCCCGATGCCGCCATACACCACCAGATGCTTCGGGTTCTCGGCCACTTCCGGGTCCAGATTGTTTTGCAGCATGCGGTAAGCCGCCTCCGCCAGCCAGCTCTTGCAAACCCGCTCAGGGCCGCGCGGCGCACGGATTTCGCGGCTGGCGTCATAGCGCGGGTCAATCTCCAGATTACTCGATTCGGTGTTCATGTTGGCTCCTTAGGGATTGAAGGCTGGCGCAGAACGAAACATGCGGCGGCAGCAGATTCAAAGTCTAAGTTGTATAGACAACTATGTCAAATGTTTTTTACCCCCAGGTTCGGGGATCATTTTGCGCCTTCGCGTTCCAGCAGCGCTTGTTTGCGCTCGACGCCCCAGCGGTAGCCC
>JANPCW010000173.1:0-6893 GCA_031431155.1 Janthinobacterium sp.
GCTGTGGGCAGTGCACACCCTGCCGCGTTGGCACTGCCAAAGCCGCGCACCTCATCAACCAGCCGACGTGGGATCTGCCGCTGCTGGCCGAATTGTCGCAGGTGATGCGCGATGCCTCGATTTGTGGCTTGGGCCAGGCAGCGCCAAACCCGGTGGATTGCGTCATCAAATACTTCCCGAATGAATTGAAAGAGGGCGCTGCGTCATGAATGCTGTTACCCGCAAAGAACTCGCCGCGCTGGACGCGCCCACCGTCAACTTTGAGCTCAACGGCAAAGCCGTTTGCGCGCGGGCCGACGAAACGATTTTGACCGTCGCCAAGCGCGAAGGCATTGACGTGCCGCACCTGTGCTTCAAGGAGGGCCTGGAGGCCGTGGGCAATTGCCGCGCCTGCATGGTCGAGATCAACGGCGAGCGGGTGTTGGCGCCTTCGTGCTGCCGCAATGTGACTGACGGCATGAAGGTCACAACGGACTCAGAACGGGCCGTAGCCTCGCAAAAAATGGTGCTGGAGCTGTTGCAGTCTGACATGCCCGAAACCAGCTACACCCGCCACAACGAAGTCGATCAGTGGGCTAACAAGCTGGCGGTGCGCAAACCACGTTTCGCGCCGCGCCAGCAGCCACGGCAAGACGCCTCGCATTTCGCCATCACTGTCAATCTCGATGCCTGCATCTTGTGCACCCGCTGCGTGCGCGCCTGCCGCGACGAGCAAGTAAATGATGTGATCGGCATGGCCTTGCGCGGCGACCACGCCAAGATCGTGTTCGATATGGACGACCCGATGGGCGATTCCACCTGCGTCGCTTGCGGCGAATGCGTGCAAGCCTGCCCGACCGGCGCCTTGATGCCGGCGCGCGACGTGGCGCTGACGGTACCCGACAAGAAAGTCGATTCGGTCTGCCCATACTGCGGCGTCGGCTGCCAGCTGACCTACAACATCAAGGACAACAAGATCCTGTTCGTGGAAGGGCGCGACGGCCCGGCCAACCACGCTCGCCTGTGCGTGAAGGGGCGCTACGGTTTCGACTACGCGAACCATCCACATCGCCTGACCAAACCACTGATCCGGCGCGCCGACGCGCCCAAGAGCGGCGACTTCACGATGGACCCGGAGCACGTGCTGGACGTATTCCGCGAGGCGAGCTGGGAAGAGGCGCTGGCAGTGGCCGGCGGCACGCTGGCCCAGATCCGCGACCGGCACGGCAAGAAGTCGCTGGCCGGCTTCGGCTCGGCCAAGGGCAGCAACGAAGAGGCTTATTTGTTCCAGAAGCTGGTGCGTACCGGCTTCGGCAGCAATAACGTCGACCATTGCACCCGTTTGTGCCATGCGTCGTCGGTGGTGGCACTGCTGGAAGGGATAGGCTCGGGCGCGGTATCGAATCCGGTGATGGACGTGGTCAAAGCGGAAGTCATTCTCGTCATTGGCGCCAACCCGACCGTGAACCACCCGGTGGCGGCGACCTGGATCAAGAATGCGGTCAGGAGCGGCGCCAAGCTGATCGTGTGCGATCCGCGCCGCTCCGAGTTGGCGCGCCTCGCACACCGCTACCTGCAATTCCAGCCCGATACCGACGTCGCGCTGCTCAACGCGATGATGCACGTGATCGTGCATGAAAACCTGGTAGACCGCGACTTCATCGCCAGCCGCACCATCGGCTATGAGGAGCTGGAAAAGAATGTGGCCGGCTACAGCCCGGAGCTGATGGCGCCAATTTGCGGCATCGATGCCGACACCATCCGCTACGTCGCGCGCCTGTACGCGAGCTCGAAAGCGTCGATGATCTTGTGGGGCATGGGCATTTCCCAGCACATCCACGGCACCGACAATGCGCGCTGCCTGATCGCGCTGTCGCTGATGACGGGCCAGATCGGCCGGCCCGGTACCGGGCTGCATCCGCTGCGCGGCCAGAACAACGTGCAGGGCGCCTCCGATGCGGGCCTGATTCCGATGATGTTCCCCGATTATCAGCATGTGTCGGATCCGGCGGCGCAGGCGCGCTTTGCCAAGGCCTGGAACCTGGCGCCCGGCGTGCTCGACGACAAGCCCGGCCTGACCGTGGTCGAAATCATGCACGCCATTTTGGAAGGCAAGATCCGTGGCATGTACATCATGGGTGAAAACCCGGCCATGTCCGATCCGGACGTCAGCCACGCGCGCAAAGCGCTGGCCGCGCTCGACCATCTGGTGGTGCAGGATATCTTCCTGACCGAGACCGCGTATCTGGCCGATGTGATTTTGCCGGCCAGTGCTTTCCCCGAAAAGACCGGCACGTTCACCAATACCGACCGGCTGGTGCAGATGGGGCGGCAAGCGCTGGCGCCGCCGGGCGAGGCCAGGCAGGACTTGTGGATCATCGAACAGATGGCAAGCCGGCTTGGCCTCGATTGGCATTACGCGCACGTTTCCGACGTGTTCGACGAAATGCGCCACACCATGCCGAACATCGCCGGCATTACCTGGGACCGGCTGGAACGCGAACATGCGGTCACCTATCCATGCGTGAAGGAAGGCGATCCTGGCGATCCGGTCGTGTTCATGGAAAGCTTCCCGCGCGCGTCGGGCCGGGCGCGCTTTGTCCCCGCCGATATCATCCGGGCCGACGAGCGCCCGGATCAGCAATACCCGATGGTGCTTATTACCGGCCGCCAACTGGAGCACTGGCACACCGGCAGCATGACGCGCCGCAGCGCGGTGCTTGACTCGATCGAGCCCGATCCGGTCGCCTCGGTGCATCCGCTTGACCTGACGGCGATCGGCGCCAAGCCGGGCGATGTGGTGACGATCGAATCGCGCCGCGGCAAGGTTGCGCTGTATGCGCGGGCCGACGACAGCTCGCCGCGCGGCGCGATCTTTGTGCCGTTCTGCTATTACGAGGCCGCCATCAACATGCTGACCAACTCGGCGCTCGACCCGTTCGCCAAGATCCCCGAATTCAAGTACTGTGCGATTCGCATTACGCTAGGAGGCGAAGTGGCGCAGCAGGGCAGTTACGGCGGCGGACAGGCGCTCAAGGCGATGACGCGGCAACCACCATGAATGCTCCAGACCAGTTGAAATACCGGCCGCTGTTGTCCGAAGCGAGCGCCTGCCTCACGCACGACGTGGAAGTACTCGACGAGCGTGGGCGGCGCTCGACCATCGCGATTCCGGCCGAGCGCCCGCTCACGGTCTACGTCGACAAGCGCGAACTGGTCACGTTGATGACGCTGGGCGGCGCGCCGGAAGCGCTGGTTTTGGGCTATCTGCGCAACCAGCGGCTGGTGCGCAGCATCGCTGACGTCGCCTCGGTGCAGGTCGACTGGAGCGTCGATGCGGTGGCCGTCACCACCTACCATGGGATCGCCGACGTCGAGCAGCGCACCGCGAAAAAAGTGGTGACCACCGGATGCGGCCAGGGCTCCGTGTTCGGCGGCCTGATGGACGAAGTCGATCAAATCAGCTTGCCGCCCGATGCGCGCCTGTTGCAGTCGACCGTGTACCAGATCGTCGACACCATCCGCACCCAGCAATCGATCTATAAGCAGGCAGGTTCGGTCCATGGTTGCGCGCTGTTTTCCAGCACCGGCGAGCTGCTCTATTTTATCGAGGATGTAGGGCGCCACAATGCGGTCGACGCCATCGCCGGCAGGATGTGGCTGGACGACGTGCGCGGCGACGACAAGGTGTTCTACACCACGGGCCGCCTCACGTCCGAGATGGTGATCAAGGGTGCGCAGATGGGCATCCCGTTCTTGCTGTCGCGCTCCGGCACCACCCAGATGGGCCACATGGTGGCTGAGCGTGTCGGAATGTCGCTGCTGGCGCGCTGCACCGGCAAGCATTTCCTGTTGCTGACCTGCCAAGAGCGGATCGAGTTCGAACCGCATTTGCTGGACGTCGCCCTGAAGGCGCTCTGATGCCCTTGCTTGACGCAACGCGCGGCGCGTTCGCCTTGCTGTTCTCGGGCGACCCGGCGCTGTGGCTAATCATCTGGATCTCGCTCAAGACCAGCGTGATCGGGTTGCTGCTGGCCACGCCGATTGCGGTCGTGGCCGGTTATGCCATTGCCAGCTACCGTTTTCCCGGCCGGCGCCTCGTCATTTGGCTGGCGCAGGCCGCGCTCTCGCTGCCGACCGTGCTGATCGGATTGTTGCTGTACTTGCTGCTGTCGCGCCATGGACCGTGGGGCGGGCTGCACTGGCTGTTTTCCCAGCCGGGGATCATCGCCGGACAGGTGGTGATCGCCATGCCGGTACTGGTCGCATTCACGCTGGCCGCGGTGCAGGCGGCCGACCCGCGCTACGCCGAGACGGCGTTAGCGCATGGCGCCTCCGGCTGGCGCGTGATGCGCACGTTGTTGTACGAGGTGCGTTTTGGCGTCATGGCGGCCGTCATCAGCGGTTTTGGCCGGGTGATTTCCGAAGTCGGCTGCGCGATGATGGTGGGCGGTAACATCGCGGGCGAAACGCGCACCATCACCACCGCCATCGCGCTTGAAACCAGCAAAGGAGAGTTCGCACAAGGCATCGCGCTTGGCATCGTTCTGATCGTCGTCGCATTGCTGATGAATGGCGCGCTGCTACTGTTGCAAGGCGATGCGCACGCGGCGCGGAGCCGGTCATGAGTGTCTTGCTGAGCATCAGCCGCTTGCGCAAATGCCACGGTCAGCGCGTACTGTTCGATATCGAGGATTTTTCGATCGACGCCGCCAGCGCCTACGTGCTCACCGGCGTGAACGGCGTGGGGAAAAGCACTTTGCTGCGCATTCTGGCCGGACTCGAACCGGCTGACGCATCGGATGCGAGTTTTGACGGGCGAACCATGCGCCTTGCGCCGTACTCGCCAGCGATGCGGCAAGCCATCGTGTATGTGCACCAGCACCCGATCATGTTTTCCACCAGCGTCGCCCACAACATCGGTTACGGCCTGCTGGCGCGTGGCGTGCCGAAAAAGCAGGTGGCGCATCAGGTGGCGGCGGCGATGGAGTGGGCCGGGGTAAGCCACCTTCGCGCCAGCAACCCGGCCACGCTATCGGGCGGCGAGACCCAGCGCGTCGCGCTGGCGCGCGCCAAAGTGCTGGCGCCAAGCCTGCTGCTGCTCGATGAACCGACCGCCAATCTGGACGGGGAGGCGCGCGAGCAGGTGCTGGCCCTGATTCCGACCCTGATCAATGCCGGCAGCAGTGTCGTGATGGCGTGCCACGACCGGGATTTGATCGGGTCGCCGGGTGTGTCGCGCCTGAAATTGCGCGACGGACGTCTCGAATATCGCTAGTGTGTGCGTCGCATATGCGTTTTGAATTGTGCCGATAATTGCCGGCTGTAGGGCGGATGAGCGTAGCGTTATCCGCCAATCTTCGCAAGCATACGCCGGATAACGCTTCGCTCATCCGCCCTACAATTGTAGATTTGTTCACGCCACCAAGGACCAATATGTGCCGCCGTGTTATCTCACTGACAGCCTTCGTCGCACTACTTACTACCTCGCTCGCCTCGGCGCAGCAGATGATCCGTTTGTCGACCACCACCAGTACTGAAAACTCCGGCTTGCTGGCCTACCTGCTGCCGGCGTTCGAAGCCACGGCAGGCGCCAAAGTGCAGGTCATTTCGGTCGGCACCGGCAAAGCGCTGGAGTTGGCCAAGAACGGCGACGTCGACGTCACGCTGGTCCATGCGCGGCCAGCGGAAGATAAATTCGTCGCCGACGGCTATGGCGTCGACCGGCGCGACGTAATGTACAACGACTTCATCATCGCAGGACCGGTGAACGATCCTGCCGGTGTCAAAGGCGGCAGGGACGTTCTGGCCGCGTTCAGGAAGATCGCCGGGGGCACCGCCAAATTCATCTCGCGCGGCGACAATTCCGGCACCGACCTGATGGAGAAGGCCTACTGGAAAGCCGTCGGCACCCAGCCAGCCGGCAACCGTTATGTCTCGGCTGGCCTGGGCATGGGCGAAGTGCTGAACATGGCGGCCGAATTGCAGGCGTATACCTTGAGCGATCGTGCCACCTTCAGCACCTACCGGGCAAGGACGGGCCTGGCGATCATGGTCGAGGGCGATCCCAAAATGTTCAACCCGTACGGCATCATTGCAGTGAACCCGGCGCGCTACAAGGACGTCAATTACAAGGGGGCGCGCCAGTTGATCGACTGGATCACCTCACTCGAAGGGCAAAAGAAAATCGCCGACTTCAAGCCGGGCGGCCAGCAATTGTTCTTCCCGTCCAGCGCCCGCTGACTGTTCATTTCACTGCACCGACACGCAGCTCTTGCCGCCCGCACCGGGCTGTACCAGGATTTTGGTCGAGATGCGGTCGGTCATTTCCTGCACATGCGAGATCACGCCGACCTTGCGTCCCATCGATTGCAGGCCGTCGAGCGCATCCATTGCCACCCGCAGCGTTTCGGCATCGAGGCTACCGAAACCTTCGTCGATAAACAGCGACTCGACCCGCACCCGGTTGGACGAGAGTGACGCCAGTCCGAGCGCCAGCGCCAGCGACACCAGGAACGACTCGCCGCCTGACAGGGAATGCACCGAGCGCATTTCGCCGCCCATGTCCTGGTCTTGTACCATCAAACCCAGCGATGGATTGGCGGCATTGTTGATCCGCTCCAGCCGGTAACGCCGCGCCAGCTGCATCAAATGGCGGTTGGCGTAGCCGAGCAACAAGTCCAGGGTAAACTGCTGCGCGTAGTTGCGGAATTTCTTGCCGTCAGCCGAGCCGATCAACTCGTTCAGGCTGGCCCAGCGCTGCTCGATCGCTTCCTGTTGTTCGATTTCCAGCAGGATCGCACGGGAGGATAGTCGTCGCGCATTGTCTTGCGCGATCGTCAGTTGTAACGCGGTGGCGCCGTCATGCGCGATTTTTCGTTCGGCCGCGAGGGCGCCGAGCGCACTGGCCAAAC
>JANPCW010000174.1:0-3971 GCA_031431155.1 Janthinobacterium sp.
CGCCACATGGCGATGTGCTCAGACCACTCGTCGTGCGAGGCCGGGGATGTTTGATTTGATGGCATGTCTGCTCCTGACTGGAAAGCAGCAAGGATGCGCCGTCATGCGGTCGAATGGTAGGTGGCTGGGCTGCACGCTTACGATTAAAAGGCATGCCCGCCACCTCGTTTCCCTTGAGCTGGTATGCCAGCAGCTGGCCGCGCAAGCCGCCCTGATCGGTCACAAACAGGGTGCGGGTGCCATCCTTGTTGTTGACCAGGATCGCGCCCCGTGGTGCCACCGGCCCTTTGGGGGCCGTCGCCGGCACGATGTCGTCCAGGCGCTGCCCGGCCGCGTCGTAACGTCGCACCTCTCCGTTGTCGCGTTGAAACTGGTTCTGGTTCACGACAAGGAACCCGCCCTTGGGCCCATCACCAAAGAGTATGGCAGCCGGACCGATCAAGCCGGTGTTGGACTTAACCGCTGGGGTGGCCAGAAGCTTGCCGGTCTTCGCATCAAAGAACTTCACGCTGTCATCCAGCAACGTCGCCGGCTCACCGAGGTTGGCGGGAGCACCCTGGTCCGTAATGGCGAGCACGTCATTATTATCCTTATCCGCGCGTGCGTGTCCTGCCCATCCTGCGGCCATCGCCACGACAACAGACTGAAGCGCTAGCGCCACAAGAGTACGTTCGATTCGTATGGTTTTCATGATGATTTCCTTTCGGTTAAATCACTCGTCATTGACTGCCATTGCATCCCACGCCAACTCCGGCGGCCATGGAGCAGCAGATGCAGTGCTCCATTCCGCTAATCGATCAGGGATGGAAAGCAGCGCTACCGCTTGCTATCAACATTGGTTTCGACATGGCGGAGCCTTTACTGGGGTTTCCGCCGCCGCATGCGCACAGCGTACCCGCCGCGACACAGATCATCAGACGACAAACCACAGAGGCAAAATTGGCGTTTTTCATTGCGTTTCCTTTCTTGTTGAGAACTACGACGGCATTGACTAGCAGCATGAAAATTAGGGTGGATAAGCTGGGCATGCCGATTAACCAAAAAGGGCTGCTATCGTGCACCCGGTATCCGCTCGAGCAAGAACGTGTCGTCAGCATTGCCGAAGCTGCCACCACCACTGCCTACCATATCTCCGTGTTTATTGATGCTGCTAATCAATGTCCAACGGGGGAAAGTAGTATCCACGAGATCGGCCAGGTTAAGTCGAATCCCGGGCTTGGGCACAAGGTAGCTATTCAAATCTCGTTCTGACGTATTGGTGATCACGATCAGGCCCGCCTTGTTCCAAAGCAGAAAGTTGCTTATCGTAGGAAATTGCGGGGTTCCTTCGACAAAGTAGGTCGAGAACACATCTCCTTTCCACACGCCGATGCGCTCGAGTCCACCGGAAATAAATGAATAGCCAAGCACGTCACCACGGTCGTTGATTGCTTGCCCCCACGACTTCGGCTCCGTCGAAAGAGGATTGAGCTGCGTCAGCTTCCTTGAGAATGGGTTCAAGCGAAACGCCCGGCCGGATCCGGTGTTCAAAAACGTTCCAGCAATGACTCCCTCTTCATTTATGTCCAGAAAAGCGACTTGTCTATCTCCGAAATCCACGGCCGTCACCTTGCCATCCTTGTACAAGTAATAGTTCTCTTTTTCGTTAAACCATTGGACAAGCGCGATGCCGGAATTGGTGATGCGCATCACTTGGCTGTCCACTTCGCCTTGCATGCGCGGTATGAGCTTGACTGCACCATCGTCAAACAATGCAGCCTGCCTGATAAAGTCAGCATTAACCACACTGCCGCCAATGACACCATGGTCATTGGCATCAGAGAACAGCGCATGTTGGTGCAGGATTTTGGCCACCCTACCTTGGTAAGTCGCAATCGAGGGAACACAATTGTCTAAAGGACACTCCCACGCGTTCAGGTACACACGGCCATGGCCATCGATTTTCATTGGATCGGCGAAGAATAGGAACCCGGCGGGCAACGCTTCATTGAGCGAAACATAGCGGTAATGGAACTCGTGGGAGGAACGGCCATCCTCGCCGGTAGCAGCCCACAGCCCCGCACACCATAGCGCGCTCAATAACCCAAAAATAAGTGTAATAAGTAGATTTTTTTTCATGATTTTCACCTTTGCCCTGATAATCAATCACGCAACGCGACATGCCGGTCCTAATGGAAGCAGGGCCCGGTCCTTAACACTTCTCAGACGTGGGCTTCCATACACACATATGCTGGACATCGTCACGGCACCGATACTGTTTTCCCTTCCGGCAGATATTGCTTCGGCGAAGTGCGGAAGACCTCGCATCGGGAATCGATTTTCCTGGGCCCGCCTCGGTTGCCGTACCGGCATTGGTCGCCGTTCGGAACTCTTGCTTGTCTGTTCCAGCGGCGCACGCCCAGTGCGCTACCGACGTGAGGAACAGACCCAGCGATAGGATCGTGAACATTTTCTTCATGGTTTTTCCCCTCAAAACTATTTTGATTGCGTGGCAAAAAGAACGTCTACTGGCGCAGCCACTGCGCGCCTGTTCAAACAAGGATAAGCAACTGGATCCTAGAGATGGCTTAGAGATGACGAAGCGGAGCGACCATCGCCTCGGTTTCGACCGCAGGGCAGATGCCGAGCACGACCGACAGTTGCTGTCGACAGCGTCGATAGGCCTCGTACGCTTCAGCGCGCTGTCCGAGGGCGAGCAGGCAACCGATCAGCTTGCGATAGATGTCCTCGGCCAGCGGCTGTTGCTCGACGACGCGCTGGTAGATGAGCGCCGCCGCCGCGTGGCGCCCAGAGGCCTCGAGCGTGGCGCCCAGCGCGCCCATCTGGCGGGTAAATCTCGCCTGGATGCGGATGCGGGCGGCGCGCACGTCGGGAAGATCGTCCTCGCCCGCAAGAAACTCGCCCTGGCACAGCGCCAGGGCGCGCTCGACCAGGGCCGACACCTGCGCGCAGTCGGCGCCAGGCACAAGACTATCCGCCTGCGCGAGACAGGCTTCGAGCGCCGCCAAGTCGGTCCAGCATGTGCTGGCATCGAGGCTCACGCCGCCTGCGCGCAATTGCACATGACGGTCGCCGCCGAGCAGCTTGCGCAGCCGGTGCAGCGCGTTGTCGAACGAATTGCGGGCCGCGTCGCCTTCGGCATCCGGCCACAACGCGACGCACAGGCGTGCCACAGGCACCGCATCGCCGCCGAACGCGACCAGCAGTTTCAACAACTCGAGAGGCTTGCGGCTTTCCTTGCGGGAAGCCGCCGCCGGTATCCCCTCGCGCTCTATGCCGAAGCGGCCGAACGTACGGATGCGGATCGGCCAGGGCCAGTGTTCGAAGGGGGCGCACGCGGGTGGCGGCAACTTCGCTTTCATAATGAGCATGCGCACATAATCGCGTTCGATGTTGGCCTCCAGCGCCATATTGTAGAGAAGAGCGACGTCTTCGCGTCGGCAGCAAAGCGGCAACATGGCGATGTGGAATTGTTTGCCGGTAGACAGGGCGCTATGGAGCAAACCGAGCGTGTACTGGTATTCGCCCCGTATGAGCCGAATGGCCGCCTCGATGAAGGCGCACATATAGGCGGTCATCGGAATGACCACTCCGATCATGCGCGCCGCTTCAATTTCCCGCAAAGCACAATCCGTGTCACCGAACTTGGCCAACGCATAAGCGGTGTAGGCCAAAGAAAGGACCTGCCGATCGGGTGCGCCCGATGCATTGGCAAGCTCAACGGAACGACGGCCCTCTTCCACTGCACGAGCCCCGTCGCCTTCGCACAGCGATACCCCCAAAGAAATAGAATTGCATAGACTGTCAAGGATCTTCCCTCTGCCTGACACCAATGCCGCCATTCGGTCCGTCATGCTTCTGGCGGCGGCGACATCACCGGCGTTTAAATAGCCGAGTGCACAAAACCAAATGAGCCTCGTATCGAAAATATGGATACCGGATGTCTCCGCGAGGGCCAGACCTTCCATCGC
>JANPCW010000175.1:0-8306 GCA_031431155.1 Janthinobacterium sp.
GCTGATCACCATGCCTGGTGCATTGCGCAGGGTTAGGGCCGGCGTGGTGCGCTGGACGCTCCAGCGCTTGGCGCCGGTCTTGGCGTTGAACGCGACAATCCGGTTATCCACGCTACGCACCACCACGGTGTCTTCCGACACCACCGGCGAGGACAGGATTTCACTCGACGTTTGCGCCGTCCAGAGCGGCTTGCCCTGCCCGTCGAATGCCATCAGCACGCCCTTGACGGCGCCCACGACCACTGTGGCGCCATCGCTGCCGACGCCGGCAGTAAGACTAGAGCCGGCGTTGATGCGCCATTGCTGGCGCCCGGTGGCGGCGTCCAGCCGCGCAATGGCGCCGTCGGCGGCAGCGGTAAACACACTGTTGGCGGCCAGCGCCGGCGAGAATGCATACACTTTCGCGGCGCCGATTTTCTGGGTCCAGGCGGTGCGCACTGCCAGCGACGGTTTGAGCTCGACCAGAGCGGCTGGCTGGTTGCCTTTCGATTTCGAGGCGAACGGATTCAAGGAAGCACAGCCTGCCATCAGGGCCAGCAAGCCCAGACCAACAAGTTTTTCGGTAATACGCATAAGTTTAACCTAGATCATTGAGGTGATGGACGTTCAATCTTGCAAGAGAATCGTGGCGCGAGCGCCAAGCCCGCAGCGGCCAGGGCGGCTGCGGGCGGCTTCATTCTAGCGTGTTACGCCGCAGTTTTGGGAGCCGTGCCGCCAATGGCGTCGAGCTTGACCTGGACCAATTGACGGCCAGGATTGCTCTTATCCATGGCGGCCAAGGCGGCCTGATACGCGGCGCGCGCCTCGGCGATCTTGTTTTGCGCCACCAGGACATCACCCTTGCGGTCCGCCACCGAGCCCGCGAACTGGGGCAGGAAATCGCCGGCCAGCACTTTCAAGGCTTGGTCAAAGGCTTTCTCGTCGAGCAAAACGCCGGCCAGACGCAGCTTGGCGATCGCCTTGAACTCGTCGCTGCCATGCTCGGCCGCCCATTGCAGCTGGGCCTTGGCCGTTTTCAAATCGTTGGCATCGAAGGAGCTCTTGGCCGCCACCAGTGCGCTCATTGGCGCATAGGACGAACCGGCATAGCGGGCCTGAATGTCGCTGGCCAGGCGCAGGGTTTTCGCATTATCCTTGGCCAGTACCATTTTTTGCATCTCGTCGTACAGCGCCGAGGCCTGTGCCGACTGGCTGCGCTGATAGTAATTCCAGCCGTTCCAGCCTGCGTAGGCGCCCAGCACGACGATCAGCACCCATGAGAGCAGATTGCCGTACTGATTCCACCACGCTTTGAGGGAGGCGAGTTGTTCTTGTTCTTCGAGATCGTATGCCATGAGAATAATTTATAGTGGTTAATAAGGCCCAGGGCCAGGGTGCAGGGTCGAACTGGTCTTGCAAAAAATCCGTGCTGCTTTAGTGATGGTAGTGCACGTGGTCATGATCGTGATCGTGACCGTCGCCGACGATCTGGTCGACCAGGTAATCGACAACGTCATCGAACGGCACCGTGCGTTGCTGCTGATCGGCGTCGCCCGCGCGCAGCGCCTTCACGTTGGCCACGTGCTGGACCACTTCGTCCTCGCCGAGGATCACGGCGAACGCGGCGCCGCTGGCATCGGCTTTTTTCATCTGGGCCTTGAAACTGCCGCCCCCGTTGCCGGATGCGCAATGTAGCACAACATCGAGCCCAGCATCGCGAATCCGTTCGGCCAGCACGAAAGCCTGCAGTTGCGCGCCCTCGCCCTGGTGCACCATATAGACGTCGCACTGGCCCGGCAATTCCGGTTCGCCGGCCGCCTTCATCAACAACACCAGGCGGTCGATGCCCATGCCGAAGCCGACCGCCGGGGTCGGCTTGCCGCCGAACATTTCGATCATGCCATCGTAACGCCCGCCCGCGCACACGGTGCCTTGCGCACCCAGCGCGTCGCTGACCCATTCGAACACGGTGCGGTTGTAATAATCGAGGCCGCGCACCAGGCGCGGGTTGATCGTGAACGGGATGTTATTGTGGTTCAAGACCTTTTGCACGCCCTCGAAGTGGGCCAGCGACTCGGCACCCAGGTAATCGAGCAGCTTGGGGGCCGCGTCGACCAGCGCCTGCATCGCCGGATTCTTGGTGTCCAGAATGCGTAGCGGATTGGTATGCAGGCGGCGCTGCGCTTCGCCGTCGAGCAGCCCCGCATTCGCTTCGAAATAAGTGATCAGCTCGGCGCGGTGGCGCAGGCGCTCGCCGGCATCGCCGATCGAATTGAGTTCGAGCCGGATGTTTTCCAGGCCCAGGTCATCCCACAGGCGGCGGCACAGCATGATCAGCTCGGCGTCGATATCCGGGCCGGTGAAGCCGATCGCTTCCACGCCGAACTGGAAGAACTGGCGGTAACGGCCCTTTTGAGGGCGCTCGTGGCGGAACATCGGACCCTTGTACCACAGCCGCTTCGGCCCTTCGTACACCAGGTTGTGTTCGATCACGGCGCGCACCACGCCGGCCGTGCCTTCCGGGCGCAGGGTCAGCTGGTCGCCATTCATGGAGTCGGTGAAGGAATACATTTCCTTCTCAACGATGTCGGTGACGGCGCCGATGGCGCGCGCGAACAGCTTGGTCTCTTCGACGATCGGGGTGCGGATCTGCTGGAAGCCGTAGCTCTGCATTACCGACTGGGCGGTGTTCTCAAACAATTCCCACAGCGGCGCGTCGGCCGGCAGGATGTCGTTCATGCCTTTGACTGCGGTAATTTTTTCTGCTTTTTTATTTTCTGACATATGCTTTGGATCTGCTTTGGATCTGTTATCTGTTGGTTAGGCTGCAGCCGACTGCGCGCCATAGTGGCTCTTGACGTAAGCGAGCACGATGGCCTGGAATTGTTCGACGATGCGCTCGCCGCGCAAGGTCACCGTCTTCTGGCCGTCGACGAACACCGGTGCGGCCGGCGACTCGCCCGTGCCCGGCAGGCTGATGCCGATGTTGGCGTGTTTCGATTCGCCCGGACCGTTGACGATGCAACCCATCACGGCCACGTTCATGCCTTCCACGCCCGGATAAGCCTTTTTCCATTCCGGCATCTGCTCGCGCAAATAGGTCTGGATATTGTCGGCCAGTTCCTGGAACGTGGTCGAGGTGGTGCGCCCGCAACCGGGGCAGGCGATTACCATCGGCGCGAATTTGCGCAAGCCCATGGTTTGCAGGATCTCTTGCGCGACCACCACCTCTTTGGTGCGGTCGCCGCCCGGTTCGGGCGTGAGCGAGATGCGGATGGTGTCGCCGATGCCTTCCTGCAGCAGCACCGACAAGGCGGCAGTGGAGGCGACGATGCCTTTGCTGCCCATGCCGGCCTCGGTCAAGCCCAGGTGCAAGGGATAGTCGCAGCGGCGCGCCAATTCGCGGTAGACCGCGATCAAATCCTGCACGCCCGAGACCTTGCACGACAAGATGATCTTGTCGCGCCCCAGGCCCAATTGTTCGGCCCGCACGGCGTTTTCCACGGCCGACGTCACCAGCGCCTCGTACATCACGGTCTGTGCGCTCCACGGCTGCGCACGCAGCGCATTTTCATCCATGATGCGCGCCAGCAAAGCCTGGTCCAGGCTGCCCCAGTTCACGCCGATGCGCACCGGCTTATCGTACTTGCAGGCGGCCGCGATCATTTCTGCGAACTGGGTGTCGCGCTTCGCGCCCTTGCCCACGTTGCCGGGATTGATGCGGTACTTCGACAGCGCGCGCGCGCAATCGGGGTAGTCGCCCAGCAGCGTGTGGCCGTTGTAATGGAAGTCGCCCACCAGCGGCACATCGATCTCCATCTTGTCGAGCTGCTCGCGGATGTAGGGTACGGCCGCAGCCGCTTCCGGCCGGTCGACGGTGATGCGCACCATCTCGGAGCCGGCGCGGGCCAGTTCCTTGACCTGGATCGCGGTGCCGATCACGTCGGCGGTATCGGTATTGGTCATCGACTGCACGGCCACCGGCGCACCAGCGCCGACAAAAACGTGACGCGTGCCGTGCGCGACCAGCACGCTGCGGCTGAGGCGCCGCACTAGCGGGCCCGACGCGATGAACAGATTCGGTGCCGGCATATTATTCAAGTTTCAAGCGTGCAGCCGCGCCGCGCCGCCCCGGCGTCAGGGCCAAAGGCGCACCGCGCAAGGTGGCGCTCACCCCGGCGGGCTTGCCCACGATCAGGGTAACCGGCTGCGTGATATCGACCGTCTCCGTGCTGCCGGCCTTGAGCACGCGCGACAGCAAAGGGGCGGCGCCGGCACGGCGGATTTCAACCCAAGAATCACCGGTGGCGCTCAACACCAGCGCGTTGCTCGCGACCGGGGCAGTAAGGGCCGTTGGGGCCGTGCCCGCAGCCGCCGGCGCGGTGGGCGCAGCTACCGGAACCGGAATGCCGGGATTGCCCAGTGGCGGTACCGAAATCAGCGGCACCGAGGTACTTTGCACGGGCGCCAGTTCCTGCCCCGGTTTGATCAGTGTCGTTTCCAGTTGTCCGGCAGCGGCCGGCGCCACCGATTTATCGAGCGTCAAGCCGGTGCCTAAACGCGCGGCGCCATCCTTGCCGGCACGGTTCAGCAAACCTGCCGGGGTCCAGCCCATCTGATAGACCACTACCGCTGCCACAACCAGCAGCAGCAAACCGGCCACGATCCAGCGGGTTGGCCGGGTGCTGCGCTTGCCCATGATCGGAAATCGCGCCTCCGAAAACGACGCCGATACCTGGCGCCGCGGCACCGCGCTGAGCTCGACCGGGGCGGCGATCATTGCCACCAGCGGCGCGGCATCGAGCTTGACCGCCTTGGCGTAGGCACGGACAAAGCCGCGCACCACGGCCAAATTGGGCAAGGCCGCCAAGTCGCCAGCCTCCAGGGCGACGACCTGACGCGGCGCCAATTTGAGCTGATCCGCGATCTGCATCACGGTCAAGCCAAGCGCCTCGCGCGCGGCCGCCAATTGTGCGCCAGGCGCTTCCAGCTTGCCCAGACTTTGCGACTGTTCTGCCCGTTCTGAATTCATTGTCATCCCTGTTTCACTCATCAAACGCCCCACGCTGGAACGAAGCATACTCGGGCGAACTGGCGTGATGACGCCGCAACTGCGTCCCCACGCTGTCCACGGCGCCCGTGTCCCCGAGCCGATACTGCACTTTGGCGGACAGCCAGAGTACATCGGCGGTCAGGCTTTCCGGCTTGGCTGTCTTGCCAAGGCGGGCGATATAGAATCCGGCGCGCACATACTCGCGCCGCTCGTAATAAATGCGCGCCAGGTTGGCGTTGGTCGCGGCAATATCGGGGTCAAGCTTGAGCGCCTGCAGCAGATAGCGCTCGGCGCCCACATTGTCCTTCATTTTCAGGCTGCAGGATCCGGCGTTGTTGAGCGCCTTGGCCTTCCACTGGTAAGTCCGGCTTTTCAGCGCCGTCTCGAAATACGCGATCGATTCGCGCGCGCGCCCGTTTTGGCACAAGAAGGATCCATAGTTATTGCTCAGATCCGGATTGCCCGGCGCAAGCTTGAGGGCCCGCAAAAAATTATCCTCGGCCAGCGCGAACTCCTCCATGCCCATGTAAATCAGAGCGCGCACGCCGTAGCCGTCGGCATACCCGGGATCGGCCAGCAAGGCTAGCTTGATTTCGTCGAGCGCCACTGCGAGCTGGCCCTGCTCGTAGTAGCCGATCGCCAGTTGCATCCGGATCTGTGCGCGCTTTTGCGCCGCCGTCTGGTCCGACGCCGTGGCCAACTCAGCCTGACCGCTGGTGCCGCCCGCGCACGCGCCAAGCAGCACGGCCAGACCGCAGGCCGCCAGGCCGACGCAAATGCGCCTGCCAAGACCAGCCATCACGAGGTGATCTCCACGATGCGGCCGAAGTTCGGGCCGTATTTTTGCTGGTACTCGGCCATTTTTTCCATGCGCTGCACAACCCGGGTGCGGTCCTGCACTTCGCCGGCCAACTGGCCGCAGGCGGCATCGATATCGTCGCCGCGGGTCTTCCTGATGGTGGTCACGATACCGGCATCCATCAGCACCTGGGCGAAGCTCTTGATGCGCGGGTTTTTCGAGCGCAGCAAGCCCGATTCGGTGAACGGATTGAACGGGATCAGGTTGAACTTGCACGACACGCCAAGCTGCCGGTCCTGCACCAGCGCCACCAGTTCGTGCGCGTGCTGGTCGCTGTCGTTGACGCCGTCGAGCATGCAGTATTCGAAGGTAATGAAATCGCGCGGCGCGAATTCGAGGTAGCGCTTGCAGGCCGCCATCAGCTCGGCCAGCGGATATTTCTTGTTCAATGGCACCAGCGAGTCGCGCAGTGCATCGTTGGACGCGTGCAGCGACACGGCCAGCGCGACCGGCACTTCCTGGGCCAGCTTGTCCATCATCGGCACCACGCCCGAGGTCGACAGGGTCACGCGGCGGCGCGACAAGCCGTAGGCGTTATCGTCGAGCATCAGCTTGAGGGCGGTGACGGTCGGTTCGAAATTGAGCAGCGGCTCGCCCATCCCCATCATGACGACGTTGGTGATCTGGCGCTCGCCCTTGGGGCCGGGTTCGATGCCTTTGGTCTTGCGTAATTGAAATTCGGCCATCCACAACTGGCCGATGATCTCGGACACGGTCAGGTTGCGATTGAAGCCCTGCTTGCCGGTCGAGCAGAAACGGCAATTGACGGCGCAGCCGGCCTGGGTCGAAATGCACAGAGTGCCGCGATTTTCTTCCGGGATGAACACGGTTTCGACAGCATTGCCCTGGCCCACATCGACCAGCCACTTGCGCGTGCCGTCGGTCGAGGTATGGTCGGAAATCACGTCCGGCGCCTTGACGATGGCGCGCGTGGCCAGCTTGTCGCGCAGCGACTTGGCCAGATCCGTCATGGCGCTGAAATCGTCGGCGCCGAACTGGTGTATCCAGCGCTGCAACTGTTTGGCGCGGAACGGCTTTTCCCCCAACTGGGCGCAATAAGCGACGAGTTGCGCGGGATCCAAGTCCAGCAAGTTGGTGAGAGTGGCCGTCATCGTATTTAGTCAGTATTTTTTCAAAGACCGTTCGCCGGGAAGTCCCGGCAAACGGGGTCAAACAAGGTCAAGCTAATGCGCTCGATTAACGCGAATACACGTTCAAAGCTGGGAAGAAATACGCGATTTCAACAGCAGCCGTTTCCGCCGCATCCGAACCGTGGACTGCATTGGCATCGATCGAATCAGCGAAATCGGCGCGGATCGTGCCTTTTTCTGCCTTCTTCGGATCGGTCGCGCCCATCAGGTCGCGGTGGGTGGCAATCGCGTTTTCGCCTTGCAGCGCTTGAACGATAACCGGACCCGAGATCATGAAGTCAACCAAGTCCTTGAAGAAAGGACGTGCGGCATGCACGGCGTAGAAGCCCTCGGCTTCGGCGCGCGACAACTGCATCATGCGCGCAGCGATGACTTTCAAGCCAGCGCCTTCGAAACGGCTATAAATTTGGCCGATGACGTTTTTTGCCACTGCGTCTGGTTTGATGATCGACAGGGTGCGTTCAATTGCCATGTGTAAAAACTCCAATAAAAAGAAAGGTTTAAGGTAAGTTGTAATCGCGACTGCAATAGCTTATTCAACCTTGGATTTTACCATACAACACCCATATGACCCACATCGAACGCCCGCGATCGGCCAAGTGTTAGACTTGCCGTGGTTGCTGGCCTTGATTACCTGCCCTGGCAATGGGCGGATTTTGTGAGTTTCCCACAGTCATGCTATGCTTTTGCAAAGAATTTACGCGCATTGGTCCCCGGACATCTCAATTGGAGGCAATATGAACCAGAACTTGCAGTACACCTATGATTCAAGCAGCGACCGCCAACTTGTGCGCCATCGCGTGCTGCGCAATACCTACTGGCTGCTAGCGCTGTCGATGATCCCGACCGTGCTGGGCGCCTTCATCGGCGTGCAGTTCCAGGTTCCGGCGCTCAGCGGCGGGATCGGCATGCTGCTGTTTTTCGCAATCGCGTTCGGCTTCATTTTCGCGATCGAGAAGACCAAGAATTCCGGCGTCGGCGTAGCCGTGCTGCTGGGATTCACGTTCTTCATGGGCCTGATGCTCACGCCCCTGATCACGCGCACCCTCGGCTATTCGAACGGAGGCACGCTGATCATGACCGCGTTCGGCGGCACCGCCACCATCCTGGCGGTGATGGCATCGATCGCCACTGTGTCCAAACGCGATTTTTCGGCCATGGGCAAATGGCTGTTCGCCGGCGTGATCGTGCTGCTGCTGGCATCGGTGGCCAACATCTTCCTGGGCATGTCGACGCTCTCGATCGTCATTTCCGTGATGGCCAT
>JANPCW010000176.1:0-5155 GCA_031431155.1 Janthinobacterium sp.
AATCGACCACACTTACCCGCGCGATCTGATCGGCTACGGCCGCACGCCGCCTGATCCGCAGTGGCCGCAGCGCGCGCGCGTGGCTCTGCAGTTCGTCCTCAATTATGAAGAGGGCGGCGAGAGTTGCGTGTTGCATGGCGACGCAGCCTCCGAAACTTTCCTGTCCGAGATCGTCGGCGCCGCCGCTTTCCCCATGCGGCACCTGAGCATGGAGTCGATCTACGAATACGGATCGCGCGCCGGCTTATGGCGCTTGCTGCGCATGTTTGAAGAGCGCAAGCTGCCGCTCACGGTGTTTGGGGTGGCGATGGCCCTGCAGCGCAACCCGGAAGCGGTCGCAGCATTCCGGGAGCTCGGGCATGAGATCGCCTGTCACGGCTTGCGCTGGATTTCCTACCAAAACGTGGACGAGGCGACCGAACGGGCGCACATGAAGCAGGCGGTGGACATCATGCGCGACCTGACCGGCGCCGCGCCGCAAGGCTGGTACACCGGACGCGATTCGCCGAATACCCGCAAGCTGGTAGTCGAACATGGCGGCTTTCGCTATGATGCCGATTACTACGGCGACGACCTGCCGTTTTGGCAACAGGTCGCTTACACGGATGCTGCGGGCGCACCAAAGGTCGCGCCCCAA
This sequence comes from Janthinobacterium sp., assembly GCA_031431155.1. Taxonomy (GTDB): domain Bacteria; phylum Pseudomonadota; class Gammaproteobacteria; order Burkholderiales; family Burkholderiaceae_D; genus JANPCW01. The sequence continues at coordinate 638 of JANPCW010000176.1, forward strand.
CTGATTGTGCCTTATACGCTGGACACCAACGACATGCGGTTCGCCGCGCTACAGGGGTTTAACTCGGGCACGCAATTTTTCGACTATCTCAAGGATGCGTTTGACGTGCTGTACGCGGAAGGCGACCCGAACGGCCTGAACCAACCGAAAATGCTGTCGATTGGTCTGCATTGCCGCCTGGCCGGGCGCCCGGCGCGCGCCGCGGCGCTGGCCCGCTTCCTCGATTACGTGCAGCGCCATGATCACGTGTGGATCACGCGCCGGATCGATATTGCAGAGCACTGGCATTCGACCCATCCTTGTATAGACTGAAGAAAAGCCTGACATGGGACCGATGGTCTCGGCGGGTTCGGTTAGTATTGCAAATCGAGCATAACTGACATCGCACTTTGAATATGAGCGTACGGGCGGCGAGTGCTAATCTGCCAAATTAACCTGCCAAATTGTGACAAAGCCGGGGCAACAATGTCAGAACCAGTTCGTTTTCTGTATCGGGGCGTGGTGCACGAGGTGGCCGATGCGCCGCCTACGCAAACTATCCTTCAGCATTTGCGCGAGGATTTGCATTGCAGCGGCACCAAGGAAGGCTGCGCCGAGGGTGATTGCGGCGCCTGCATGGTCGTGCTCGGCCAGTTGCAGGACGGCAAGCTCGAGCTGAAGACCGTCAATTCCTGCATCCAGCTCATGCCCACCCTGGACGGTAAGGCCCTGTTTTCGGTGGAAGACTTGCAGCAGGCGGACGGCAGCCTGCACCCGGTGCAGCAGGCGATGGTCGAGTGCCATGGGTCCCAGTGCGGTTTTTGCACGCCCGGTTTCGTCATGTCGCTGTGGGGCCTGTATTTGGAACAGGGCGTCGACCAGGGCGGCAAACAGCCGCAACGGCGCGCGATTGACGATGCCCTGTCCGGCAATCTGTGCCGCTGCACCGGCTACCGTCCGATTATCGACGCGGCCAAGCGCATGGGGCAGTTGCCGCCGGTCGAACTGGACCGCACGGCGCTGGCGTTGCAGCTGAAACAGTTGCAGCGCGACACCATGAGCACCTACAGCGCGCACGGACAACAGTTCCATTCGCCGCGTACGATCGAGGAACTGGTGCAAGTGCGCGCGGCCCATCCGCAGGCTTGTTTGCTGGCCGGCGCGACCGACGTCGGGCTGTGGGTCACCAAGCAACTGCGCGAACTGGGCAACATCATTTATCTGGGGCAGGTTGCGGCGCTCAAGAACGTGCTTGAAGTGGACGGCATGCTCGACATCGGCGCCGCTGTTACCCTTAACGATGCCTACGCAGCGCTGTGCCGCCACTACCCGTCCGAATTGTCGGACATGTGGCAGCGCTTTGCCTCGCTGCCGATCCGCAACGTCGGCACGCTCGGAGGCAATGTGGCGAACGGTTCGCCGATCGGCGACTCCATGCCGTGGCTGATCGCGCTGGGTGCCGACATCGTGTTGCGCGGCAGCGCAGGCCGGCGCGTGATGCCGCTCGACCAGTTTTACCTCGATTATCAAAAAAACGCGCTGCAGCCAGGCGAATTTGTCGAGGCAGTGCGGGTGCCCTTGCCGCGCGCCGGTGTGCAATTTCGCACCTATAAGCTGGCCAAGCGCTACGATCAGGATATTTCGGCAGTGTGCGCCGGGTTCGCGTTTACGCTCGACCATGGCACCATCAAGACGGCGCGCATTGCCTACGGTGGCATGGCCGCCATCCCCAAGCGGGCGACCCTGACGGAACAACGATTGCTGGGTCAACCCTGGTCCGAGGCAACCCTTAGCGCGGCCATGGCGGCCATGGAGCGCGACTATGCGCCGCTGTCGGACATGCGTGCCTCGGGCGCCTACCGCATGAAGGCTGCGCAAAATCTGTTGCGCCGCTTCTGGTTCGAAACGCGGTCCGACGCGCCGCTGCCAAACGATGCTGTCAATGTTTTTGCTTGGGAACGAGCATGAACCATCCTGATGCGCCGGCATTGAAAGCGGCAGCGTGGACCCAGGTCGGTTTGCCCCGTGCACACGAGTCGGCGGTACTGCACGTGTTGGGCCAGGCGACCTACACCGACGACATCCCCGAAGTGCAGGGAACCCTGCATGGCGCGCTAGGCATGTCGCAAAAGGCGCACGCGAAGATCCGTGCGCTGGACTTGACGCAAGTGAAAAATTCACCGGGCGTGGTCGCCGTGTACACGGCCCAGGACATCCCCGGCAGCAACGACTGCGGGCCGATCATCCACGACGATCCGATTTTGGCCGATGGCTTGGTGCAATATGTCGGCCAGCCGATCTTTCTTGTAGTGGCCGACAGCCACGACAACGCGCGCCGCGCCGCCCGCTGTGCCGAGGTCAGCTACGAAGAATTGCCGGCCATTTTGACGGCGCGAGCGGCCGATGCTGCCGGCGCCTACGTGCTGCCGCCGATGCACCTCAAGCGTGGCAATTTCCAAGGCGCGTTGGAGGCGGCGCCGCACCGCGTGCAAGGCTGCTTCTCGGCGGGCGGGCAAGAACAGTTTTACCTGGAAGGACAGATTTCGTATGCGATCCCGAAGGAAGATGCGGGCATGCTGGTGCTGTGCTCGACCCAGCATCCGAGCGAAATGCAACACGTCGTGGCGCATGCGCTGGATGTGCCGGCACACAATATCGTGGTCGAATGCCGGCGCATGGGCGGTGGATTTGGCGGCAAGGAGTCGCAATCGGCCTTGTGGGCTGCGGCCTCGGCCCTCGCTGCCGCCAAACTGAAGCGCCCGGTCAAGTTGCGTGCCGACCGCGACGACGACATGCTCATCACCGGCAAGCGCCATTGCTTCGACTATCAGTATGAGGCCGGCTACGACGGAAGCGGCAGGATCGTCGCGGCCAAGGTCGACATGGCGCTGCGGGCCGGCTATTCGGCCGATTTGTCGGGCCCGGTCGCCACCCGGGCCGTCTGCCATGTCGACAATACCTACTATCTGTCCGACGTCGAGATCCGGGCCGCATGCGGCAAGACCAACACCCAGTCGAACACCGCCTTCCGCGGCTTTGGTGGACCGCAGGGCGCGCTCGCGATCGAGTATGTGATCGACGACATTGCGCGTAATCTGGGAATGGATGCACTCGACGTCCGGCGCCGCAATTTTTACGGCAACGATGACGCGAGTGGGCGCAATCTCACGCCGTACGGCCAGAAGGTGGCCGACAACGTGATCCACGCATTGACGGCCGAACTGGAAGCGAGCAGCGATTACCGCGCGCGCCGCAGCGCGATCGACGCGTTTAACAAGACCAGTCCGGTGCTGAAAAAAGGCATCGCATTCACGCCGGTCAAATTCGGGATCGCTTTCAATGTGACGCACCTGAACCAGGCCGGCGCGCTGGTGCATGTGTACCTGGACGGCTCGATCATCGTCAACCACGGCGGCACCGAAATGGGGCAGGGCATCAATACCAAGGTGATGCAAGTGGTGGCCCACGAACTGGGCGTGGACCTGGCGCACGTGCGCGCCACGGCCACCGATACCAGCAAGGTCGCCAATACCTCGGCCACCGCCGCCTCCACCGGTGCCGACTTGAACGGCAAGGCCGCGCAAGACGCGGCGCGCCAGATCCGCGCGCGCCTGGCGGCGTACGCCAGCAAATTATATGGCGGTGACGAGGCCTCGGTGCGGTTCATGGAGGATGCCGTCCACGTGAATGGCCACAGCGTCGCGTTCCCGGCGCTGGTGCAAAAAGCCTACATGGCGCGCGTTCAGTTATGGTCGGACGGTTTTTACGCCACGCCCGACCTGCACTGGGATCCGAAGACCATGAACGGGCATCCGTTCTCCTATTACGCGTATGGCGCAGCGGTATCTGAAGTGGTCGTCGACACGTTGACCGGCGAGTGGAAACTGTTGCGCGCCGACGTGCTGTACGATGCCGGCCGCTCGCTCAATCCGGCCATCGACCTGGGTCAGGTGGAAGGCGCCTTTATCCAGGGCATGGGCTGGCTCACGACCGAGCAGTTGTGGTGGAATGCGGACGGCAAGTTGATGACGCATGCGCCTTCGACCTACAAAATCCCTGGCGTATCCGACTGTCCGGAAGACTTCCGCGTGCGGCTGTATGAAAATGAAAACGTGGAAGACAGTATCCACCGCTCGAAGGCCGTGGGCGAACCTCCGCTGCTACTGCCCTTTTCGGTTTTTTTCGCGATCCGCGATGCCGTTTCCAGCGTGGGTCAGCACAAATACAATCCGCCCCTGAACGCGCCGGCCACCAGCGAAGAAATCCTCAATGCCATCGCAGAGGTTGAAGCGCAGGTTGAAGCACACGTTGACGCAGCCCAGCGCCATGAATGACTGGCTGACAGCCGTTGGCGCAGAGGCGGGCGCGGTACTGGTGACGGTGGCCATCGTGGAAGGTTCCGGCCCGCGCGAACCCGGCACCAAAATGCTGGTGAGCGCGGCGCGGCAGTTGGATACCATAGGCGGCGGCCACCTGGAATTGCGCGCGCTCGAAATAGCCCGCGCCATGTTGGCCGATGGCGCCGCAAGACACTTTGAG
>JANPCW010000177.1:0-2480 GCA_031431155.1 Janthinobacterium sp.
ATGACGCGCTACTTGACGCTGATGCGCTGGTGCCTGCATCATCGGGTGGCGACCGGGATCGGCGCCGCCCTGTTTTTCATCGGTTCGATCCTGCTGGTGCCCCTGCTGCCGACCGGTTTCGTGCCGGCCGCCGACCGCGCCCAGACCCAGATCAACGTCGAGCTGCCGCCCGGTTCCACCCTGGCCGAGACGCGCCTGGTGGCCGAGCGTGCGCGCTTGGCCGCGATGGAGGTGAAAGGCGTGAAAGGCGTGTTCAGCTCGATCGGCGGCGGCTCCAGCGGCGACGCATTCGCCCCCGGCGCATCGGCCGAGGCACGGCGCGCAATCCTGACCCTGACCACCGTGCACCGCAACGCGCGCAAGGAGTCCTTGGCCGACCTCGAATCGCAGATTCGCGCCAAGCTGGGCGAGATTCCCGGCGCGCGCTTTAACGTGGGCCCGCCCGACACCGGGGTCAAGATGCAACTGGTGCTTCGCAGCGAAGATCCGGTAGCGCTGCAGGAAGCGGCGCAAAAAGTCGAGCGCGAATTGCGCACCCTGAAAGGGGTGGGCAATGTCAGCTCGAGCGCCTCGCTGGTGCGCCCCGAGATCATCGTGCGGCCCGACTTTGCGCGCGCCGCCGATCTGGGCGTGACCGCCGCCGCGATCGGCGAGACGGTGCGGGTGGCCACCGCCGGCGACTACGACACCAGCCTGACCAAGCTCAATCTATCGGAACGCCAGGTGCCGATCCGGGTAAAGCTGCCCGACGCGGTGCGGGCCGACCTGGCCGCCATCGAACGCCTGACCGTACCGGGCAAGAACGGCCCGGTACGGCTTTCCAATGTGGCGACGATTACGATGGAAAGCGGCCCGGCCCAGATCGACCGCCTCAACCGCAGCCGCAACGTCACGCTCGAGGTGGAACTGGGCGGGCGCTCGCTCGGCGAAGTCAATCAGGAGGCGCGCGCCCTGCCGTCGATGAAAAACCTGCCGCCGGCCGTGAAAATTGCCGAACTGGGCGACGCCCAGGAGATGGCCGCGCTGTTCGCCAGCTTCGGGCTGGCGATGCTGATCGGGGTGCTGTGCATCTACGGCGTGCTGGTGCTGTTGTTCAAGGACTTCATGCAGCCCGTGACCATCCTGGCGGCGCTGCCGCTGTCGATCGGCGGCGCGTTCGTCGCGCTGCTGATCACCGGGCGCGCCCTGTCGAGGCCGTCGATGATCGGCTTGATCATGCTGATGGGGATCGTGACCAAGAACTCGATCCTGCTGGTCGACTACGCGGTGCTGGCGCGCGCGCAGGGAATGAACCGCTTCGATGCCCTGGTCGACGCCTGCCACAAGCGCAGCCGCCCTATCGTCATGACCACCATCGCGATGGGTGCGGGCATGATGCCGCTGGCGCTCGGCTGGGGCGCCGATCCCAGCTTCCGTTCGCCGATGGCGATTGCGGTGATTGGCGGCCTGATCACGTCCACCTTATTGAGTCTGCTGGTGGTGCCGGCCGTGTACACCTACATCGACGACCTCGAGCACCTGCTCAAGCGCACCATAGGCAAGTTGCGCCGGCATGCGCCAGCGCCTCCTATCCAGCTGGCAGCATCAAGCCCACCGCAAGCGCCTCTTTAACACTTCAAATGAAAACGCCAGCTCGCTGCTGGCGTTTTCATACCTTTTCATACCTTACGCGGCTGCGCCGTCAATCCTTCAGATCAGCCGGCACCTTGCCGCCGTTTGCGGCCAGCTTGTTCATGACCTGCCGGTGCAGCCAGATGTTCATGGACGCCGAATCGCTCATGTCCCCGGTGTAATGGAGTTCCTGCGCCAGCTCCTTGCGCGACTGCAGGCTGCTGTCGAGATGGACCAGCTTGAGTAAGTCGACGATCGAGGTGCGCCAATTAAGCGTTTCGGTACTTTTTTGGGCCATATCGTTGAGGATGGCCTCGACATCGACTTGCGCGATCGCGGCACTGACCGGAGCAGCTGCGGGCGCCGCGCCACTCGTTGCCGTTGGCGCCGCAGGTGCGGGCGCGCTCGCCGCAGGAGCCGTTGCTGCATGCGACGATGGGAAAATCTTGCTGAAAATATTGCTGAGAATGCCCATGATGTACCTCTTTGACGGTGGGTAAGTGGATAAAGAACGCCGCGGGCCTTGCGCGCGACGGTGCGATTGATCGTTTCAGTTGCGCATTTTTTCGGCGATTTTCCCCATGACAATTGCCAGCGCCGCCCCGCCTATCGTTTTCACCAGGGTCGGATGGGCCGCATAAAAATCGCCCATCCTGTCGACGATGCCCGGATCGTTTTCCTCAGCGCGCGCCGCGATTTGCTGCACCTGCTCAGGCCCCAATTGCGCTGCCTGCTCGGGTGTGATGTTGGGTGTCGCATTGTTGCCGCCGAACAGGCCGCCGAGGCCGCCGCCGATGGACCCCAGCAAGGAAGGGCTGAGGCCGCTAATGAGCTGATTCAGCATACCTGCGCGCTGCTGGGAATCGCCG